>JBOGDY010000006.1:0-23792 GCA_050742955.1 Actinomycetes bacterium
GGCCCGCGCCGACTACGCCGCCGCGGACCGGATCCGGGACCGGCTGACCAAGGCGGGCATCTCGGTCGAGGACACCCCGGCGGGCCCTCGCTGGACCGTCGAAGGTGGTGCGTGATGGCAGGCAACAGCCAGCGACGGGGCGCCAAGCGCAGCCCGGGTTCCAAGAAGGGCCAGACCGTCGGCTCCGGTGGACAGCGCCGCCGTGGCCTCGAGGGAAAGGGGCCGACACCGTCCGCGAAGCAGCGGGAGAGCCACCCGGCGGCGCGACGGGCCCGCGCCGCCGCCAAAAGATCCACGCAGGGGGGCCGCGGTCAGGGCCGGGCGCCCGGACCACGGTCCCGGGCCGGCGGCGACGGACCGGAGACCGTGGTCGGGCGCAACCCCGTCGTGGAGGCCCTGCGGGCAGGGGTGCCGGCGACGGCGTTCTACGTCGCCGACCGGATCGACTCCGACGACCGGGTGCGCGAGTCCCTCAAGCTGGCCGGGCAGGCGGGCATCCCGCTGCTCGAGGCGCACCGCAGCGAGCTCGACCGGTTGGCCGGCGGTGCCGGCGGTGCCCCCCACCAGGGGCTGGCATTGCAGGTCCCGGCCTACGCCTACGCCCATCCCGACGACCTGGTCTCGGACGCCGACCCGACGGCCGCGCTGGTCGTGGCTCTCGACGGCGTGACCGATCCGCGCAACCTCGGTGCCGTCGTGCGCTCGGCCGCCGCGTTCGGAGCGCGAGGTGTCGTGGTGCCGTCCCGGCGGGCCGCCGGCATGACCGCGTCGGCGTGGAAGGCCTCGGCCGGTGCCGCGTCGCGGGTGCCGGTGGCGCGGGCCACGAACCTGACCCGCACGCTGCAGTCCTACCGCGAGGCCGGGCTGTTCGTGGTCGGGCTCGACGCGGACGGCACCGTCGACCTCGACGGCCTCGAGCTCGCGGCCGACCCGGTCGTGCTGGTCGTCGGCTCCGAGGGCAAGGGCCTGTCGCGGCTGGTCCGGGAGACGTGCGACCTGGTCGTCAGCATCCCGATGGCGGCGGGCACCGAGTCGCTGAACGCCGGCGTGGCCGCGGGCATCGCGCTCTACGAGGTCGCCCGCCGCCGCCGCTCCGCCTGACCCTTCCCGCCCCGCCCCCTCCCGCCCCGTTCCCCGCGTTGATCATGCGCAAGTGGTCGGCCGGCGCCGACCACTTGCGCATGATCAATGGTGTTGGGGGGTCGGCATCAACGGGGGAGTTGGGGGGTGTCGTCGCTGGAGATGCCCAGGCGTGAGCCCAGGACCGCCTCCTCGTCGGGCTTGTGGGTGAGCACGTCATCGACGTACGCACTTACCGCGGGCAGCAGGCCGGCGTCGCGCCCCAGCCGCTCGGAGAGGAACCACCGGTGCTCGAGCACCTCGTGGAAGATCTCCGCCGGCTCGAGCTTGCCGCGGAGGCTGCGCGGCACGGTCTGCACCACCGGCTCGAAGACCTCGGCCACCCAGCGGTGCGCGGCGATCTCCTCGTCAGCGTCTTGTCCGAGCGAGACCCGGAACGAGTCGAGGTCGTTCAGCAGCCGGCGCGCCTGGTTCTCCTGCACGTCCAGACCGGTGAGGCGCAGCAGCCGGCGGCTGTGATGACCGGCGTCGACGACCTTGGGTGTGAGCACGAGACGGCGGCTGTCGACCTCGCCCACGAGCTGCAGCTCTGCGACGTCGAAGCCCAGGTCGTTGAGCCGGCGCACCCGTTGCTCCATCCGCCAGCGCTCGTCCGCGTCGATGACGTCCGGCGCCTTGAGCGCGGCCCACAGGCTCTCGTAGCGGTGGACGATCTCGGCGGCGGTCGCCACCGGCTCGATCGACTCGTGCAGCAGCCCACCGGCCTCCAGGTCGAGCAGCTCACCGGCGATGTTCACCCGCGCCGTCTCCAGGTCGTGGGTCCGCTGCCCGTCGGACAGCTCGGGATGCAGCTCGCCGGTCTCGGCGTCGACCAGGTAGGCCGCGAAGGCGCCGGCGTCGCGGCGGAACAGCGTGTTGGACAACGAGCAGTCGCCCCAGTAGAAGCCGCCGTTGTGCAGCCGGACCAGCAGGGCGGACAGCGCGTCGAGCAGCCGGTTGGCGGTGTCCGGGCGCAAAGTGGCGGAGAACAGCGCGCGGTAAGGGAGCGAGAACTGCAGGTGGCGGGTGAGCAGGGCGGGCTCGAGGTCCCCGGCCCCCGGTGCCTCCCGGCCCATGATGACGCCGACCGCCTCGACGCTGGGCAGGTCGAGACGTTCGAGCCGGCGCAGCAGGTTGTACTCGTGCCGGGCCAGGCGTTCCCCGACCTCCTTGACGGCGTAGACGACCCCGCCCAGCCGGACGAACCGCACGATGTGGCGGGAGATGCCGCGGGGCAGCGCGACCAGCTGTTCCTCCGGCCACTGCTCCAGCGGGACGTCCCACGGCAGGTCCAGCAGGGCTGGGTCGCCCGGCGCGGAGATGATTTTCAGCGGCATGTCGACCCGGCGTCGGGACCGGGACCCGGACTCAGGTGGCCAGCCGCTCCCCGGTGCCGGTCGAGAACACGTGCACGTGGCCGGGCTTGGGAGCGAAATGGACCTTTGCGCCCATCTTCGGCGGCTGCCGGCCGTCGACGCGCGCGATGATCTCGTGATCCTCCCCGTTGACGTCGGCCGTGCCGTAGACATAGGCGTCGGCGCCGAGCTCCTCCACGAGGTTCACCGTGGTCGCCAGGCCCTTGCCCTCGCCGACCAGGTCCATGTCCTCCGGCCGGACGCCGATGGTGACCTCCTGACCGGTCTTGCTGGCCTCCTGGACCGTCTCGCGCGGCACCGGGACGTCGGCCCCGCCGAAGTGCAGGGTGTTGCCGTCGACCTCGAGCTGGAGCAGGTTCATCGCCGGCGAGCCGATGAAGCCGGCCACGAAGACGTTGTTGGGGCTGTCGTACATCTCCCGGGGGGTGTCGACCTGCTGGAGAACGCCGTCGTTGAGCACGGCCACCCGGTCGCCCATCGTCATGGCCTCGATCTGGTCGTGGGTGACGTAGACCGTCGTGGCCCCTAGGCGAGTCTGGAGGGCGGCGATCTGGCTGCGGGTCTGGACCCGCAGCTTGGCGTCGAGGTTCGACAGCGGCTCGTCCATCAGGAAGACCTGGGGGTTGCGGACGATGGCGCGGCCCATGGCGACCCGCTGCCGCTGGCCGCCTGAGAGCGCCTTGGGCTTGCGGTTGAGGAAGTCGGTCAGGTCGAGGATCTTCGCGGCCTCCCCGACCCGTTCACGGATCGTGTCCTTCGACTCACCGGCGATCTTCAGGGCGAAGCCCATGTTCTCGGCCACCGACATGTGCGGGTAGAGCGCGTAGTTCTGGAAGACCATGGCGATGTCGCGGTCCTTGGGCGCCAGGTTGGTGACGTTGCGCTCGCCGATCAGGATCGCGCCCTCGTCCACGTCCTCCAGCCCGGCCAGCATCCGCAGCGAGGTGGACTTGCCGCACCCGGAGGGGCCGACGAGGACGAGGAACTCGCCGTCACCGACCTCCAGGTCGAGAGCATCGACGGCGGGGTGCTCCGACCCCGGGTAGACGCGGGTCGCCTTGTCGAAGGTGACGGTAGCCATGATCATCTTTCCCTTCACCGGCAGGTACGTGCCGGACGATCCGAGTGGAAGGTGTAGGGAGAAGATGTCACAGCCGGTCACGTTGGGGCTAGGCCGGGCGGCTCGGGGGACCTGGCCGGGCCCGGCGCCCGGCGCCCACGGCTCCCGCTCGACGACACCTTGGTAACGAGATCGCGACGAGGGGTTTCTCCGGGCGGCCTTCCGTGGCAATGTTTGCGCCAGCCTCCGAGATCACCGGGGGTGGCGCAATGAAGGATCGAGCGAGGAGCCAGACATGAGATCCGTGTTCGCCAAGGGTGCAGTGGCCGTGTCGGTCGTCGCGATCCTCATCACCGGCTGCGGCGGGTCCGAGCCGGGTGGCGGCGGAGACTCCGGTGACGGCAAGGAGACCCGGGGGCCGATCACGTTCGCCACCGGCAAGGACACCACGGGCAAGCTGCAGGGGATCCTGGACCTGTGGAACACGGACCACCCGGACGAGGAGGTCAAGCTGCTCGAGCTGTCCGAGTCGGCCGATGAGCAGCGCAACGCCATGGTGCAGAACTTCCAGGCCAAGAGCGCGACCTACGACGTGGTCAACGCCGACGTGATCTGGACCGCCGAGTTCGCCGCGCGCGAGTGGCTGGAGGAGCTCGGCGACAAGGCGGCGCCCGAGGGCATCATCCCGGCGACCGTCGAGACCGGGAAGTTCGAGGACAAGATCTACGCGGCGCCCTGGACCTCCGACGGCGGCATGCTCTACTACCGCACCGACCTGGTGAAGACGCCGCCGAAGACCTGGGCCGAGCTCCAGCAGGCCTGCACCGACGTGGCGGAGAAGAACAACATGGACTGCTACGCCGGCCAGTTCAAGCAGTACGAGGGCCTCACCGTGAACGCCTCCGAAGCCATCAACTCGGCCGGCGGCGTGATCATGGAGAACAGCGGCAAGGAGGTCGCGGTCGACTCCCAGGAGGCGCGCGACGGCCTGCAGTTCCTGGTGGACGGGTTCAAGAACGGCGAGATCCCCAAGGAGGCCATCACCTACCAGGAGGAGGAGGGCCGCCGCGCCTTCCAGGCGGGCAAGCTGCTCTTCCTGCGCAACTGGCCCTACGTCTACAACCTCGCCAGCGAGAAGGGCCCGGACTCGAAGATCGTCGGCAAGTTCGACGTTGCGCCGTTGCCCGGCCCGGACGGCGTCGGTGCCTCGACCCTGGGTGGCCACAACCTGGCCCTGTCGGCGTTCTCGAAGAACAAGGCGACGGCGCGGGACTGGATCGCGTTCATGCAGTCGGAGGAGACCCAGCGTGCCATCGCCAAGGACATGGGCCTCGCTCCGGTCATCGAGAGCCTGTACGACGACCCTGAGCTGATCAAGACGCAGCCCTACCTTCCGGTTCTCAAGGAGAGCATCCTCAACGCGCAGGTGCGCCCGGTGACGCCCAACTACAACGCGGTGAGTCTCGCGATCCAGAAGGAGTCCTACGCCGCGTTGCAGGGCCAGAAGTCGGTCGACCAGGCCATCACGGACCTGGCCGGCGAACTGGAAGAGGCGGCCAAGCGCAGCTGACCCCTCCCGTGGGAAGCCACGCGAACAAGTCAACCCAGCCAGGAGGCGGGCCGTGTCTTCAGAAGCCCCAGCGGTAGAGCAGACGCAAGCAGAGCCCCCACGGAGCAAGCGGAAGCGCGCGAGCGACGCCGCCCGCAGCGAAGGCCGGCTCGCCTTCTGGCTGATCATCCCGACGATGGTCACGTTGATGGTCGTCGTGGGCTACCCGATCGTCCGGGCGATCTACCGGTCGTTCTTCGACGACCCGATCGGCGGCGACCCGGCCTTCATCGGCATCGACAACTACACAACCATGTTCGAGGACGACGAGTTCTGGGCTGCCCTGAGAGTGACCGTGTTCTTCACCGTGATCACCGTCCTCCTCGAGCTCGTCATCGGCTTCGCGATGGCGCTGGTCATGAACCGCGCGTTCCGTGGCCGGGGCCTGGTCCGCACCAGCGTCCTCGTGCCCTGGGCCATCCCCACGGCGGTCACCGCGGTGCTGTGGAAGTGGACCTTCGACGCCAACGGGATCGTCAACCACCTCGCCGGCAAGGAGATCCTGTGGACCGGATCGGAGTGGCCGGCCAAGTGGGCCATCATCTTCGCCGACACCTGGAAGACGGCCCCGTTCATCGCCCTGCTCATCCTCGCCGGCCTGCAGATCATCCCCGCTGAGCTCTACGAGGCGGCCAAGGTCGACGGGGCCGGGGCGTGGAAACGCTTCACGACCATCACCCTGCCGCTCGTCAAACCCGCGTTGCTCGTCGCAGTCCTGTTCCGGATGCTCGACGTGCTGCGGATGTATGACCTGCCGCAGATCTTCACCGGCGGCGCCAACGACACCACGACATTGTCGATCCTGGTCGTGGACGCGGCCATCGGCAACCTCGAGGCCGGCTACGGGGGTGCCCTCTCGACCATCACGTTCCTGTTCATCTTCCTGTGCGCCTTCCTGTTCGTGAAGCTACTGGGCGCCAATGTCGTCGCGACCCAGCAGAAGGGGGTGAGGAACTGATGGCCACCGCGACCGCCACTCGCGCCGACACCGCACCACGCGCCCGCGCCGCGGCCCCGAAGCGGTTCAACTGGAACAACGTCTGGTTCTACCTCGGCATGGCGTTCATCGTCGTCTACTGCCTCGCGCCGTTCTACTGGATGCTCGTGTCCGCGCTGAAGTCGCCGGACGACATCTTCAACAACAACCTGCTCCCGACCAACATGTCGCTGGAGAGCTTCGAGGCCGTCTTCAGCGGTAAGAACAACTTCGGCTACGCGTTGCGCAACGGCATCATCATCGCCACGACGGCCACCGTCATCGCGATGGTGATCGGGGTGTTCGCGGCCTATGCGCTGGCCCGGCTGCACTTCCGCTTCAAGTTCCTGGTGCTCGGCACCATCCTCGCCACCGCGATGTTCCCCGGTGTCGCGATCGTGACGCCGCTGTTCCAGCTGTTCAGCGAGCTCGGCTGGATCAACCAGTACCAGTCGATGATCATCCCGGACATCAGCTTCACGCTGCCGCTGGCGATCTGGATCCTCACCAGCTTCTTCGCGGAGATGCCGTGGGAGCTGGAGGAGGCCGCGAAGATCGACGGGGCCACTCCCGGTCAGGCCTTCCGCAAGGTGATCATGCCGCTGGCCGCACCGGGCGTGTTTACCACCATGATCCTCGTCTTCATCAACGCCTGGAACGAGTACCTCATCGCCAGCGTGATGTCGCAGACCCTCGCGTCCGAGCCGCCGACGGTGGCCATCGCCAAGTTCACCGGCGAGTCGCAGTTCCAGCAGCCGTTCGGCACGCAGATGGCTGCCGGCGTCATCGTGACCATCCCGCTGGTCATCCTGGTCCTCGCGTTCCAGCGCCGGATCGTCGCCGGCCTCACCGCCGGGGGCGTCAAGGGCTGACCGGCCTACTAGTGGACGCCGGCCGCCAGGGCCAGGTGGAAGGTGCCGGCCGACATGACTGACCTCACCCCCGACGCGCTGCTGCGCTGGGTCGACGGCTACGAGCGGGCCTGGCGATCGCCGGGCACCGCAGCGCTGGCGTCGCTGTTCGCCGGCGACGCGGTCTACCTGCCCTCGCCCTACGCCGAGCCCGTGGCGGGTCTGCCGGCGATCGAACGGTTCTGGGACGAGGGGCGGGACGGTCCCGACGAGGTGTTCACGATGAGCGCCGAGCTCGTCTCGTGCTCCGGCGAGACGGGTGTGGTGAGGGTGCTGGTCCGCTACGGCGAGCCGGTGAGGCAGGAGTACCTCGACCTGTGGGTCGTGCGCGTCGGCCTCGACGGCCTGGTCACCCGGTTCGAGGAGTGGCCGTTCTGGCCGACGCACGGCATCTCGCCGTCGAGGCCGGACCCGGTCACGACGGACGCGTCGGCGGTGGAGGCCACGCCGTACGCCGAGTGGGTGCGCTCGCCCGCGCTGAGCAGTGGTGTCTACTGCCTCGCCGCCGGCGCGCACGACGGGCAGTCGCCGCACGACGAGGACGAGGTCTACGTCGTGCTGGCCGGCTCCGCGGTGCTCGACGTCGACGGCAGCCGTACGCCGGTGCGTGCCGGCAGCGTGTCCTATGTGCCCCGGCGGGTGCCGCACGCCTTCGTCGACATCACTGCCGATCTGGAGGTGGCGGTCGTCTTCGCCCCGCCCGAGACAGCGGTAGGTGGCTGACCGGCCCTACGATTGGACCAGCAACCCGCCGGCGTGGCGCAACTGGCAGCGCACTCGACTTGTAATCGAGCGGTTCCCGGTTCGAATCCGGGCGTCGGCTCTTGTTCGACCTGCGGCGATGGGTGCGGCGGCGCTCTTCAGTTGACGCGCGGTCGTTACCGCGCAGGCCAGAGAGGCACGATCCCGCTCCGAGCGTCCGCGCTCGGGCATCGGCCATGCCGCGGGATAGCAGCGCGGGGACGACCAGAGTCACGCCACCGAAGACGACTCCGGCACAGCGCATCACGCGGTTGCGCGGACGGACGGGTTGGCGATGCGTACCTCTGCCTAGACGAGCGGTCGCTCGGGCACGGTGCTGATTGCCTGGGCGATGTGTTCGGCGTCGTCCTTGACCCAGCCGAGCAGCGCTGATCCTCTGGTGTGCTGCCAGGACAGGCCGAGGAAGTAGAGCCCGGGCGACTCGGTGACGCCGCGCTCGTGTACGAGGCGACCGGCGTCGTCGAAGACCGGGACCTCGATCCAGGAGTGATCGACCCGAAAGCCGGTGGCCCAGATCACGCTGCGCACGTCGGTGGCCGTGTCGTCGCTGAAGCGCACCGTTGATCCTGCGGCGCCGACGGCCCGCGGGTGCAGCCGGACCCCGCGGCGGCGTATCGTGCGGGGTCGCGAGCCGATGAGGGTGTCCTTGCCTGCTAGCCGTCGGCCGATGCGGGACGCGCTGGTCTTGCGGATCAGCCCGGTGGCCTCGAGGTACCAAAATAGGTCGCGTCCGAGGATGCGCTGGGGCAGAGGCTTCTGCCGGGAGCCGATCGAGAGGTGGACCTCGTGCGACGCCGACAGCTCGGCGGCGATCTGGAAGCCGGTGTTGCCGCCGCCGACCACGAGCACCGTCCCGTCCGGGATGTCGTGCGGTGAGCGGTAGGCGGTGCTGTGCAGTTGGGCCACCTCGGGATCCAGCTGCTGAGCGATGGCGGGCACCGCGGGGTTCTGGAAGGGTCCGGTAGCGACCACAACCTGGTGGGCCGTGCAGGTCCGGTCGTCGAGCCGGACGAGGTACGAGCCGTTGTCCTTACGAAGCGAATGAACCCGGCTGTTGAGTTCGACCGGCAGCTCGAACCGCGTGGCGTAGTCGGTCAGGTAGGTGATGACGTCGTCGCGGCCCGGATAGCTGTACGGACGGCCGGGGAAGGCCAGGCCGGGCAGGCTGCTGTAGCGCACCGGTGTAAACAGCTTGAGCGAGTCCCACCGCTGCCGCCATGCGGCTGCAGGCTCGTTGGCCGCCTCGAAGATTGTGAAGTCGCGGTCTTGTTGGGCCAGGAAGTAGCTGATGGCCAGGCCGGCCTGGCCACCCCCTATCACCACCACGTCATGGCGGTCTGTCATCGCGGGCATGACTGTGCTCCCTCCTGGTGCCGGCGGTGGCGGTTGGGCGGGCAGGCTGTCATTCCGTGACCTCGAAGCTGAACATCATGCCGGTCTCGTGGTGCTCGGCGATGTGGCAGTGCGCCATCCACAGGCCGGGGTTAGTGACGTCGAGGAGGATGTCGACGGTCTCCCCGGTTCGCACCAACACCGTGTCCTTCCACACCAGATTCGGTTCGACGACATCGTCGCGGCCCAGCACCAGGAAGCGACCCGCACCGTGGACATGGAAGGGATGGTGCATCGGGTGGTCCCCGGCCATCTCGTTGACCAGCCGGATCTTGACCTGGTCCCCGACCCGGAACCGCCACTCGATCCCGGTGTTCTCCGCGCCCGTCTCGGGGTCGACCAGTTTCCAGCGCATGTTGGCGGGGGTCGTCAGGGCGTTGACCTCCACCATGTCGTCCTCCCATTCGATGCCGTCGGCCGTCGAGTGGCCGCCTTCGTCGTGGGAGTGCGCGTGATGGTCGTGGCCGTCGGTTCCCTGCCCGTGGCTGTGATGCTCGGAGCCGCTGGCGGATGCGACCAGCTGCGCCGGTAGCAGCTTCATGCCGCACTCCGGACAGTGACCGGGTGTGTCGCTGACAACCTTGGGGTGCATCGGGCACGTATAGGTGGCAGTGGGTGCGGAGACGGCAAGCAGCTTCATCCCGCACTTGGGGCAGTGCTCGGGCGCTTCGCTGACGACCTCAGGGTGCATCGGGCACGCGTAGACGACCGGTCCGTCCCCCTCCGGTGCGGCCATGTCCATTTCGGCGATGAACGACAGCGTCTTGTCCGGCGCTGTGTCCAAATAGGGCGCGATCCGCTCTCGCTCCGCGGACATGTCGGCGTTGGAGCGGAGGACCTCGAACCGCTCCTCGAGTGGTCCTTCGACGCCGGCTGCCTCGACCTGGATCGAGGCGAGCGAGTAGACCCGATTCGGCGTGTGGTGCTCGAGGGTCAGGTCCCCGGCCCGATCGAACAGCACGTCGAGGACCACGCGCTCGGAGGGTGCCAGCACGGATGCGTCGACGAACTCTTCGTGCTCGACGTGGCCGCTGTCTCCGCCGACGAGCTTCATCCGCGCTCCTGGGAGCGCCACCTTGAACACCCGGGTGTTCGCGGTGTTGATGAGGTAGAAGCGGACGACCTCGCCCAACCGGGCGGTCAACGAGAGCTCGGGGCTGCCGTTGACCAGCAGCACGTTGCCGAAGCGGCCCATCGCCGCGTACGTCGGCTCGGTCCGGCTGAACGGCGCCACCTTCCCGTCCTCAAGCAGGATGTCGTCCAGAGTGAGCACCACCTCGCGATGAACCGGGGGCCAGTAGGCGGGTTCGGTGGGCACCACCACGCAGGCGCCGTACAGGCCCATCTCGATGCCGTAGTCGCTGCGAATGTGTGGGTGGTACCAGTAGATGCCGGGGTCAGGGAACGCTACGAGCACCGAGAAGTGTCCGCCGACCGGGATCGGAGCCTGGGTCTGGTGGGTCCCGTCGTAGCGGTTCTCGAGCCGAAGCCCGTGCCAGTGCACGGTGGACTCCATGTCGCCTTGGTTCTCCACGTTGACCGCGACCTGCGAGCCCTCCCGGACCCTGAGGGTCGGCCCGGGGACCGAACCGTTGTAGGCCAGCATCCGCACCGTGGAATTTCCGAGCTGCTTGGCGACTGGTGCGATGCGCAAACCGACCTGGTCACCGTCGGACAGGTCCACCAGCTCGGTGCCGCCGGCCTTCGGGAGGCCCGCGACCTCGGTCGCGAACTGATCGTCCGTAGTCGTCATGGCGCTCTCCCGTGGGATGTCGATACCGAAATTGGCCGTGGGTCAGCGGCGTCGCAGGCCGTTGTCACGTCGACCACACCGGCGATCTGCTCAACCTCGGCCCGCTGCCTGTACCGCCGCTCGGGTCGCCGGGTCCGTCCACCGTGACGCCGTCGACGACAGCCACCATGCTCATGCCCTGATGGCTCGCCTCGTCCACCACCTCGAGCCCGGCCACTGATTCCGAGCCGCTGCGGCCGGTCATCTCCTCCGACTGGCCGAACCCCGGCCGCCCACGACGATCCCAACGACGAACAGGACCAGCCAGCCCAGCATCACCCAGAGACGAGCACGGACGACCCAATCCCCTAACCGCCAGCATGGCGCCCCCTCCTCGTGTCTCTCAGCGCCGAGCAGCCTGCAGTACGCGTCTACAGCAGGCTGCTCGGCTCGGACGGGACGACGCAATGCCTGTTTCGCACTAGGTCGACCGACCCGACCGGACTATTGACCGTACGGTCCGGCGACTGTGGCCTCCCGTCGAACGACCGGTCGGCAACCGTTCCGCCGCTGGACGCGAGGCGAGCTCGAGCCACCCCCGCGGGCCGGCGCCGGCTCCTTCCGCCGCGCCGGTCCGCGGGCACCACCGAGGGCGATCGGCCACACCCAGCCGAGCCCTCGCAGCACAGCATCACCAGGTTGAAGGACCAGGTGGGCGAAACCAGCCATCCTGATCCTGCAACAGTGCCGGCGCTCCGGTCAGCGGTTTCCGAGGTCCCCTCGCAGACCGGCAGGTGTTCCGCCGCTCTCGACGGCGGGCTCCGGTGCCTGGTGCGGGAGGTGCAGCACCAGGTCTTCGGCCTCGCCCTCGGCTCCGCCCTCGACGTGCAGTTCCGGGAGCCAGTTCAGCCAGGTTGGTAGGTACCAGTTCCACTTCCCGAGCAGAACCATGCTCGAGGGCACGAGCACGGTCCGGATGATCGTCGCGTCGATCAGCAAGGCGACGCCGACCCCGAACCCCATCTGCTGGAAGCCGACCAGCTCTCCGGTGGCGAACCCCGCGAACACGACGACGATGATCAGCGCTGCTCCGGTGATGATCCGGCCGGTCGCGCCGATGCCGTGCCGCACGGCGTCGAGGGTGTCCCCGGTGGCCAGGTAGCGTTCCCGGATCCGGGTCAGCAGGAAGACGTGGTAGTCCATCGAGAGGGCGAACAGCACCGAGAACAGGAACACCGGCACCCACGGCTCGACCTGGTCGATCTGCTGCAGCCCGAGCAGGTCGTTGCCCACCCCCTCCTGGAAGACGAGCACCATCAGGCCGTACGCAGCCCCCACCGACAGCAGGTTGAGCACGACAGCTTTCAGGGGCAGTACGACGGATCGGAACACCAGCAGCAGCAACAGGAAGCTCAAGCCAAGGACAAACGTGATCACGATGGGCAGCCAGGTGTCGATCAGGCTGGCGTAGTCGATGTTGAACGCGGTGGCGCCCGTGACGTAGACGTTCGCATCGACGCCGTCGAAGGCCTCCGGGATGATCTGGTCGCGCAGTCTCTCGATCGCGTGCTGGGCCCGCAGGCTGCCAGTGTCACCGTCGAGGGCGATCTCGACCAGGCCGAGGTCGTCGGCCTTGTTGCTCGACACCGTCGTTGCACCGAAGGCGGGGTCCTCGGCGACGGCACTGCGAAGTCGGTCGATCGCGGTGGCCACCGGGGGGGCGGCCGGGTTGGCGTCGATGACCACCTGCGCCGGGTCGGCGCGGGTGCCGCCTGGGAAGCTCGCCTCGAGTGCCTCGAACCCCTTCTTGCCGACGCTGCTGTCCGGCAGCGTCGAGACGCCACCGGTTCCGGTCGCGAGACTCAGCACCGGTGCCGCGGCGGCCAGGAGCAGGACGCAGGTTACCGCCACGGTGAGAGCCGGCCGCGCCGTCACCAGGGCCACCGTCCGCCGCCAGAAGGGGCTCTCCCCGCCGTGCTGGCGGGGCACGAACGGGATGCGGCCCCTCTCGATCCGGTCGCCGAGCAATGCGAGCAGCGCCGGGAGCAGGGTCAGCGCAGCCGCCACCGTGACCAGGCCGACGACAACCGCACCGAACGCGAGGCTGCGCAGCACCGTGTCCGGCACCAGCAGCAACCCGAGCAGAGCGACCACGAACGACATGCCGGAGAAGAAGACGGCCTTGCTCGCCGTTGCTCCGGAGACCGCGATCGCGTCGTGCTTCTCGACGCCGTGGTGGCGCTCCTCCCGGTAGCGCGAGAGGACGAACAGCGTGTAGTCGATGCCGAGGGCCAGGCCCATGGCGACGACCATGTTCACGATGAAGAACGACAGGTCGAACACCTGCCCGACCAGCGCGGCGAGGCCGATCGAGACGATGATCGACATGATGGCCATGGCGAGAGGGACGAGCGCGGCCACGACCGCCGCGAACACCAGCAGCAGGATGATGAGCGCGGCCGGGAGGCCGAACTGGAGCTCACCCTTCTCCAGGTCGTGCTGGGAGACCTCCAGGAAGTCGTGGCCCAGGGTCCAGGTACCGGTGATCGCAGCGCTGACCCCGTCGCTGGCGTCCGCAGCCTCGACCGCGTCGAGCACGTCGAGGATCCCGGTCTCCGGGTCCGTTCCCTTGGCGTCGTCCATCGGGCCGGGCATCACCACAGGCAGGAGGACCGCCTTCCCGTCCTGCGAGACGAGCCCTTCCGATCCCGCCGCGTAGGGATCGCCGACCTGTAGAACTCCATCTGCCTTGGCTATCTGCTTCTTCAGGTCGTCGACCCGCTGGCGGAAGGTTGCATCGCGCACCGACCCGTCGTCGGCCCGAACGACGACGATTTCGGTGACCTCGTCCCGGCCCGCGAATCTGTCGTCGAGCAGGTCGAGGCCTTTGATCGAGTCGGGCTTGGCGGTGACGTTGCCCTCGGTCGTCAGCGCCGAGCCCAGTAGCAGGGCGATGGAGGCCAGGGCGAGCACCATCACGGCGAGCCAGATGACCACCGTGCGCCAGGCGTGTTGGGCGCACGTCGTCGCGAGCCGTTGGGTCATCGAGGTCTGCATGGTGAACCCCCACGGGTTAGAGCAGCCGCGCCGTTCCTCCACTAGGTGCCGCCGACGCAGCCGGGTCAATGGCCCTATTTGGCTAGGCGCACCGTACGCGGGCGCGACCGGGGCAGCCGCGCCACAACATGTGCGGCATGGTCGGTGGTAGCCGCTGACGCTGCGCACCTGCCCGAGGCTGGGCTGACCTCGAGGCGGGAAGGGAGCAGGCCAGGGTAAAGATCGAGACCGACCGCGGGCGCATGGGGCGCGGCGCTGGTCGCGGTGGCCTCCCGTCCGTGGCCCGTCCGTCGCCGACACTGTCCTCGTGCCGCCCCGTTCGCGCTAACGCCCAGGACGCGGTCGGTGACGTCGAGTTCTCAAACGTCGGACAGAACCCTCCGATAGGAGGAGAGTGAGTATTCCCTTCGAAGGGTGGCGCGAAATGGACTCGCCAAGCGTGTTGACGAAGAGTGCGTTACGCGCGCTGTGGCTGTGGCCGATCGCGATTCTCGTCAGTTTCCGATTGGTGGATTAATCGCCGACCTGGCCGTGGATGGCGTTGACTCGACGGGAGCGGCCCTCGCGGAGGGACTCATCGCGGGCGTTGTCGTCGGGGCGGCTGAGTGGTACGCGCTGCGGCGCCAGGTCTCGTGGCTCTGGATCCCGGCGACATGTTTGGGTCTGGCCGTCGGGCTCGCTGCTGGCGCGGGGCTGGTCGACTACGGGATCGGGCGCGGGGACCTCGCCGTCATGGGTGCGGTCACGGGGCTCGGTGTCGGGGTGTTCCAGGCATTCGTGCTCGCGCACGCCGGCCGCCGCACGTCCGACGCTGTCCTGTGGGCGGTGGTGAACCCTCCCGCTTGGGCGTTGGCCTGGGTCGTGACCTCGTACATCATCGCCAGAAACGTCGGCGAGCGGTTCCCGATCTTCGGCGCGAGCGGGTGCATCGTGTTCGGGCTGCTGACGTGGCTGGTCCTTGCCCGTGTGTTCGGTAGAGCGGGCGAGCCTCGAGGAACGGCGACCGCAGCCGTTCGGTGAGTACTGAACAGACCGCTGGCGCGCTCCTCGTCATCCTGCCGATCGCGTTCAACCTGTGCTTCACGCTGCTCGCGAGAGACTTCGACTACCCGGACATCCTGCGCCGTCCCACGTCGGATGTGCTGGCGCGGTTCCACGACGGCGGCGCGCGGCTGGCGCTGCTGTGGTGGGTCTTCACGCTGACTGCGGTCCTGCTCGTACCTTTGGCCGTCCTGCTGGCATCTGCACTCGCCGGCGCTGATCCCGTCCTGCTCGTGGTGGCGGCGACGACTGGTGCGCTCGCGGGTCTCGTGCAGTTCCTGGGGCTGATCCGGTGGCCGTTCCTCGTCCCCTACCTCGCGCGATCCGATGCCGACGGATCGCCGGCTCGCCGCGAAGCCATCGACGTCGTGTTCCAGTCGTTCAACCGGTACCTCGGAGTCGCGGTCGGCGAGCATCTCGGCTACCTGTTCACGGGTGGGTGGAGCGTCCTGAGCGGCGTCGCGCTGATCCAGGCGACGAACACGCCTGGGTGGCTGGGGGTCGCCGGCATCGTCATAGGCGCCATGCTGATGATGTGCTCGCTGGAGTTCGTCGGAGGCTTCGAACAGGAAGGCTGGAAGCTGGCGGCGACTGTGACACCCATCGCGTATATCGCTTGGTCTGTCTGGCTAATCGCGGTGGGAGTTGCCCTGCTCCTGTAGCGGAATCACGGATAGGTGCTGGTCATGCAGGGTGTTCGGTGCTGAGGATCCGAGTGTCACCAGCACCTGGTCGTGTCGTTCGTGCGACCGCTCATGAAGGCGGCGCCGGTCGGCGGCCAGGCCGGCAGCCATCCGCGGGATGACCGGGGTCTGGAACGGGCCCGTCGCGATGACGACCCGCCGGGCGGTCACCGTGCCGGTCGAGGTCTCGGCGAGGAACGTGTCACCGGTCTTGGTGAGCCGGGTGACGCGGGTGTTGAGGCGGACCGGCAGCTCGAACGCGGTGGCGTAGCCGCGCAGGTAGTCCGCGACCTGCTCCTTGGTCGGGTAGGTGCCGGCGGGGGCGGGGAACGGCATGCCGGGCAGGCCGTCGCACTCGGACGGCGTGAACAGCCGCAGCGAGTCCCAGCGGTTTGCGCCACACCAGCCCGACCTCCCGGCCGGCGTCGAGCAGTAGGAACGACCTGATGCCCTGCTCGCGCAGGTGCCAGTGCCCGGAACACGCGGACGAACACGTCCTGGGTCAGGTCCTCCGCGTCATGCGAGGTGCGCGTCAGCCGGTAGGCGTGGCGGTACACATCTGGACGGTGCGCCCGCACGATCTGGTCCCAACTCACCGTGCCGGGATCGAACGGCTGGTCGGCGTCGCCGACCAGAACCGGCACGGTGGCCAGAGGGGGCCGATCAGGTGACGGTGAAGGGGGCCGTCTCACCGTGACGACCCCACGCCGACCGTGCCGTCAGATCGGCCGACCGAAACGCTGGGCACCAGCCGAGTGGTGTTCACCCGGCGGTAGAGGGTCAGCGATATGACGGCCAGTCCGGCGGCTGCGGCGAACCCACCGGCGGCGACAACGGCCTCGGGGAGCAGGGTGCGCAGGGCGATCGCGGCGAACCCCGCGCCGTAGAGCGCTGCGGCGGCCCGGGGGACCAGCCCGCCTCTCAACAGCACGCCGGTGAAGGCCAGCACGCCCAGCAGGAACACGACGGATATCACCAGGAACACAGTCCCAGGGGGTCCCGCGACCAGCTTGTCGACCACGGCGTCGTCGAGCCGGGGGAAGATCACGTTGGCGATGTACTCGATGCCCACGATGCCGGTGAGGCCGAACAAGTTGGTCGCGTACCCGGCGGTGCCCGCCGTACCGACACGGCCCTCCCGCCGGTGCCAGAGGAACAGGCCGGTCACGGCGACCAGCCCGAACGTCGCCGACAGCGGGGCCAGCGCCTGCGTGGCCGCGACGTCGGGCACCACCTCGGCTCGGCGCAGGAAGTTGAAGACCAGCACCACGGCGGAGGCGATGCCGGCCAGGGCGGTGAGACGGAAGAGCACGGTGGATGTCATGTGGGTCCTTCGGATCGGAAGTTATAACACTTGTTATTACAGAAGTTATCCTAGGATGGCCACCATGGCAATCCCTTCGACCCCCCGAGCTGAGCGTCCCCCTGCGAGCATGCTCAACGAGCGCATGGTCGCCGCGACGTTCCAGTTGCTGCGCGAAGAGATCCCGGCCGACCTGACCGTCCGACGGATCGCCACCGCCGCCGGCACGACGACGATGGCGCTGTACACCGGGTTCGGCAGCCGCGACGGGCTGCTGGACGCCGTCTACGCGAAAGGATTCGAGCAACTACGCGAGCACATGGAAGAGGTGGGGCGCCTGGGGGATCCGGCGGAGGCGGTGCGCCAGCTGCTGCATGCCTATCGAGCCTTCGCGCTGGCCAACCCGGGCCTGTACGGGCTGCTGTTCGAGCGGGTTCTCCCCGGGTTCGACCCCAGCCCGGAGGTGCGCAGCACCGCGCTGGACACCACGTTCGGTCTGCTCGCAGCCCAGACCGGGGGTCTGCTCGGGACCGATCAGCAGGACACGGCGTCCCGCGAGCTCGCGTACACCCTGTGGGCGCTGACCCACGGTCTGGTGACCCTGGAGCTGTCGCACGCCGCGCGCAGTCCGCTGGCCCACCCCGTGCTCGCCGAGACCGACGGGCAGGCCGTTCTCGACACGGCCCTGCGGGCGACGCTGGCCGGATGGAGCCGCGCGGGGGCGCAGACCTAGAGCTCTAGGTCGAGGTGTCGAGTGCCGTGAGGAGGGCCATGGCCCGGGTGGTGCGCTCGTAAGCACGCTGTGACCGCGTTGGCGCCGGGTCAGCAGCACCGACCGGTGTAGCCGGGTGAGGTGGTACGACACGGTCGCGATTCACAGCTGGTGCCGGTCGGCCAGTTCGGTGGTCGATCGGGGTGTGCCCAGGTCGGCGAGCAGGGCCGCCTTGCGCATTCCGAGCACCGGCGTCGTCTCCGGGTGGGGCTGCGGCGTCGACCACACCTGCCCACGCCCTCGTGGCCGGGTACCCGACCATCACCTGGCCCGGCGAACCGAGCCAGATCGCCGGTCGATGCAGGAACACCGAAGGGGTGAGCACGAGGCCGGGGCCGGCGTCGATGTCGAGCCTGGTCTGGGTGTCGACACTGACCCGAGCACCGTCCCAGCTCAGCCTCGTGTGCAAGTTCCCAACCAGCTCGGGGAAACCGATCTGGCTCGCCGTGGCCACGTGGTGCCGTACATCCTCGTCAAGGATCCTCCGCAACGCGGACCACGACTCGGCCATCGCGACCTCCCAACAGCGGCGTAGCTGCTCGGCGACACGGGCGGCGAGCAGTTGTTCGCCACCCTCACCCCATGCGAGATGCAACGAGGCGCGAGGGAGATCCGGCCGTATGCTCACGTCGTGCGACCCCTTCGGTATTCCATCAACGTCACATTGGACGGATGCTGCGACCATCGTGAAATGGTCGCGGACGAAGACTTGCATCGTCACGCGACGGAAAGCCTCGACCAGGCGGATGCTCTCCTCTTTGGCCGGGTTACTTACGAGATGATGGAGGCGGCCTGGCGGCCGTCGCGGCGGACGGGAGCGATGCCTGCTTGGATGGAGCCCTTCGCCCGGACGATCGACGCGGCGAAGAAGTACGTCGTGTCGCGCACCCTGGACCGCGTCGATTGGAACGCGGAGCTCGTGCGCGGGGATCTGGGGGAGGCCGTTCAGGAGCTCAAGCGGGAGTCGGGTAAGGGGCTGTTCGTGGGAGGCGTGAAGCTCCCGCAGGCGTTGGCGGAACTGGGATTGATCGATGAGTACGAGTTCGTGGTGCAGCCCAGGCTGGTGGGCCACGGGCCGACGTTGTTCGCGGGGCTATCGAAGCGTGTCGACCTCAGGCTCGTGAGCCGGCTGGAGTTCGGCTCGGGGACGCTGGCCATGCGATATGAGCCTAGAAGGTAGCCATTTGGGCTTCTCAGTAGACGGACACGTGCACGTGGTCGTAGTGGTTGGCTGTCGCCGAGCCCCGGTCCTCCATGGGGCGCCAGCCCTCGTTGCTGCGCTGCACTGACCAGATGCGCTGCGCCCAGATGACCTCGCTAACCCCGAATTCGGAAGCGTGCGAGCGGACGTAGTCAGCGATCGCGTTCCCGAGCGAGCCGGTGCACATGATGTCCAGGGCTCGCCCGGCGCCATGATCGCCGGATCCGGAGCGGCCGCCCCAGGCATTGACCGCCGGGAACGCGGCACAGACAGCGCGGTAGAGCTTCACCGTGTTCGGCTGGAGACCCGTCTCGACCGAGGAGCCGTCGGGACACGGCGCGCCCGACACGTCGCCGACCCCAGGAGCGGAGGCTGTCAGCCTCGGCTTCTCGCGGGCGAGGTAGGCCTTGTGCACCCACGCCGGCCGGTCCCTGTACTGAATCTCCGCCCACGGGCCGCGTACCGTGCCGGTCACGCGCACCTTGACGGAAGTTTGGAGGACCGTCAGGAGTCGGGAGTCCTCGTCGGGCCGGCTCCAGACGTTGAGCCGCGTCGTCGTCCACCGGGGCCGCAACTGGACCGCCGGCGTCCGCGCCTTCACCGGCTGGGGTGCGGGCACGGGCTCCGTCAGACGATCCCGCGACCGCGACGCGTCACGTGTCTCGGCGCGGACAGCCTCCGGTGCCAACTGTCGAGCTGTTGGGGTCACGGGTTCGTCAGGCGTCACCTGCGTGAAGGCGGCGATGGGGATCGCGATCGCGACAGCCAGGGCAACCCCAGCAGGGGCGCCCAGCCGCCGAATTCGGAGGGGCCAGGAACTGGTCTTCTTCCGATGGCGGCCGGCAGGCACTCGTTGATCACCTGGAGGTAACGGTGGCGGTGGACCACGAGAGTCAAGCACAACGACCGCGAGGAAATGGGACGGGGGTCGACCACGGCGGGCTTCCCAGTCAACCCAGCTCGCCCTCAAGGGCTGCGGCGATGCGGCGGTGTGCCTCCCAGATCTCCTCCGGCAGGTCGGCGAACTGGGCCAGGTGCTGTCCGCGGTTCGCGATCTCTTCTCGCCACCGGTCGACGTCGATCGACAGGATCGTGCGGAGGTCGCGGGGGGTGATGTCGACGCCGTCCAGGTTGAGCTCCTCCTCGGTCGGGAGGATGCCGACCGGCGTCTTCCGACCACTGACCTCGCCGTTCTTCAGCTGCATCAGCCACAACAGTGGGCGCAGGTTGTCGCGGTAGCCCGGCCAGAGGAAGTGGCCGTCCTCAGGGTCTCGCTGGAACCAGTTGACATGGGCGAAGATCGGCTGATCGGTGGCCGCGCCGATGATCTTGAGCCAGTGCGCGGCGTACGCGCCCTCGGGGTAGGACATGAACGGTCGCATCGACATCGGGTCGTAGCGCAGCTGTCCGTCGACACCCTCGGCCGCGAACGTCGCCTCGGCACCCAGGGCGAGGCCGTCGTACACGCCCTGGCCCAGGTCCGTGATCGCGCGGATGAGCGGCTCCCGGTCACGTGTGCGGCCGCCGAAGATGATGCCGTCGATGGGGACACCTCGGGGGAGATCGAAGTCGGCGGCGATGTTGGGCACGTTGGCCAGCGTCGTGGTGAAGCGGGAGTTCGGGTGTGACCACGGTTCGTCAGTTCCGGCGGGCCGCTCGGAGATCAGGTTGCCCTTCCAGTCCCGCCAGCCGGTGACATCGGTCGGCGGCTTGGGGGTCTTGCCCTCCCACCACACCTCGTGGGTCTTCTCGTTGTAGGCGATGTTGGTGAACAGGGCCTGGGTGCCCGCCCCCACCGACTCCAGTGCGGCCGGGTTGGTGGTCTCGTTGGTGTCCTTGGCGACGCCGAACACGCCGAACTCGGGGTTCATCCCGTAGAGCTTGCCGTCGTCGGGGTCGACCCAGAGCCAGGCGATGTCGTCGCCGTAGAAGGAGACGTGGTACCGCTCGCCGAGCGCGTCCGGGGCCAGCAACATCGCCAGGTTGGTCTTGCCCGACGCGCTCGGGAAGCCACCGCAGATGTGGTACGTCCGGCCGGTCTCCTTGTCGGTGATGCCGATCAGCATGAACTGTTCCGCGAGGAACTTGCCAGAGGCCCAGCCGTCGTACGCCGCCTGGCGCAGGCCGTGCGCGATCTTGCCCAGCAGCGCGTTGCCGCCGTACGACGACCCGTAGTGCAGGATGGTGCGTTCGTCGGCGACCGTGACGAAGTAGCGCTGGTCGTCCGACGTGCCCTGGCTGAGGTTCTCCAGGTCGCCGGTGACGTGCACCGCGCGCACGAACCTGTGCGGGTCGGCGAGGTTCTCGACGAACTCGACGCCCACCCGAGTCATCCGGATCATGTGCAGCACGACGGTTCGGTGGTCGGTGAGCTCGACGCCGGCGGCGTACTCCTCGAGGGGTGACCCCGGGGGCGCCATCAGGTACGGCACCACGTACATCGTCTTGCCCGCCGATGCCCCACGCATCCGCTGCATCAGCATCGGCTTCATCTCTTCAGCAGGGCGCCAGTTGTTGTAGACGCCACGGTCCTCGGCCTTGCTGGTGGCCACGATCGTCCGCTCCTCCGAACGGGCAGTGTCCTTGTGATAGCTGCGCGAGTAGTACAGCCCCTCACCCGCCAGCAGGATCTCTCCGGCTTCGAGCGACTCCTGGATGAGCCGGGCGTCATCGGCGGCGCTGACCACCTCGACACGGTCCGCGCCGGCATGGTCGGCCCAGAACCGCACGTACTCGCGCACCTGGGGATTCCGGAGCCCCGCCTCGTCCAGCACCGTGTCCACGCCAGCCATCGTGTCCTGCTCCTCTCGCCGAATCCCAGCGACCCGACACCCAGGATGTCACCGGTCGACGAGAAGCCCCGTGCGCCGGGAAGAACCGCCTCCAACCGGGCGATTAGGGCGTGTCCTGCAAGCCCTAGGCCGGGAAGGCTAGTCCCTTCGACCTGCCCGGAACGGCCTATTGGGCGCCAGGCGCGCCGGGCCGATCCATCGTGCAAGGCCAAGGGGGGCCGCGTTCGGGGAGGGCGTGGCGTTGCCTGTCGAGCAGCGAGGGGGGGACGCGCATGCGGCGGTACGGTCCGACGCGCCGAGCGCACACACCCAGGTCGGTGCGTCGATCCCTCGCGGCCTTCGGCGCGGTCACCTTCCTCGCGCTCTCATCAGGCTTCGCGTCGGTCACCCCGGCCGTGGCCGCGGCCGGCGAGATCACGACGATCGCAGGCACCGGCCAGCCCGGCACAACCGGTGACGGCGGCTCCGCCCTGGCAGCTCGGCTGCACGGGCCCGCCGGCGTGGCCGTCGACGCCGCCGGAAACGTCTACATCGCCGACTACAACGCGGACGTCGTGCGCAAGGTCGACGGCGCCGGGGTCATCAGCACCGTGGTCGGCAACGGCTCGCAGGGTTTCTCGGGTGACGGAGGACCGGCAACCTCGGCCAGGTTGAAAAACCCGGCCCACGTGGTGATCGACCCCGTGGGCAACCTCTTCATCGCCGACTCCGGCAACGGTCGCGTCCGCAAGGTCACTCCCGGCGGCACCATCACCACAGTTGCAGGCGACGGCTCCGCCGCACACTCCGGAGACGGTGGTCCAGCGTCGGCCGCGGGCCTGCTGAGTCCGGTCGCGCTCGCCCTCGACGGCGCCGGGAACCTCCTGGTCGTCGACTACCTGGACAACTCCGTCCGCAAGATCGCCGCTGACGGGATCATCACGACAGTGGCCGGGACGGGTACGGCGGGTTTCTCGGGCGACGGCGGACCCGCGACGGCCGCACAGCTCTCGGGGCCGACCGCTGCGGCGGCGAGCGGCGCCGACCTCTACATCGCCGACGCCTCGAACCTTCGCGTACGCCGGGTCGACTCGACCGGCGTCATCAGCACCGTCGCCGGCAACGGCACGACCGGGAACAGTGGGGACAACGGCCCAGCGACCGCGGCCGCCATGACCTGGCCGATCGGTCTCGCCCGCGACTCGGCGGGGTCGCTGTTCATTGCGGACTTCGGCGCGAACGTGGTCCGCAGGGTCGCAACCGACGGCACGATCACCACTGTCGTCGGCACGGGCGTGGCGGACTACACGGGCGACGGCGGCCCCGCGGTCGCGGCCACGCTCAACTCCCCGAGTCGCGTCGACCTCGATGCGGCCGGCAACTTCTACATCAGCGACATGGGCAACCATGTCGTGCGTAAGGTCAGCGTGCTGGGAGCGCCTGCGGTGCCCCCCGGCGCTCCGACCGGAGTGACCGCCTTGGCCGGTGACGGATCGGTGACCGTGTCGTGGACCGCACCGATCGTTGACGGCGGCAGCACGGTCAGCGCCTACACCATCACGCCGTGGGTCGGTGGTACGACGGCACTCGCGCCCGTGACGTTCTCCTCCAGCGCGACGCAGCAGGTCGTGACCGGCCTGGTCAACGGCACGTCGTACACGTTCACCGTCACCGCCTCGAACGCCGCCGGCACCGGGGTCTCGTCGAGCCCGTCGGCCTCGGTGACGCCGACTCCGACTCCTACTCCGACTCCGACTCCGACTCCCACGCCGACGCCGACGCCGACCCCGACGCCGACGCCGACCCCGACTCCCACGCCGACGCCGACCCCGACTCCCACGCCGACGCCGACCCCGACTCCCACGCCGACCCCGACCCCGACTCCCACGCCGACCCCAACTCCCACGCCGACGCCGACCCCGACGCCGACGCCGACCCCGACGCCGACGCCGACCCCGACGCCGACACCCACTCCCACGCCGACGCCGACCCCGACCCCGACGGAAAGCGAGACCACGGCTCCGACA
>JBOGDY010000007.1:0-22944 GCA_050742955.1 Actinomycetes bacterium
GCCGGGTCCCGTCGCGGCAGGGGCGCCGTGGCGCTCGTCGCCGGCCCGCGCCTCGACCACGCCGAGGCAGAGATCGCGGCCCTCGCCGGCTGCTACCCCGGCGCGACCGTGCTTCGCGGCGACGCGGCGACCGCCGACGGCACCCGCGAGGCCCTCGACGGGGCCCGCCTGGCACACGTGGCCGCGCACGGCCGCTTCCGGTCGGACAACCCGCTGTTCTCCTGCCTGGAGATGGCCGACGGCCCGCTGACCGTCTACGACCTGGAGCGGCTGCGCCGGGCCCCTGAGGTCCTGGTCCTCTCGGCCTGCGACTCGGGGCTGTCCGACGTCAAGCCCGGCGACGAGCTGATGGGCCTGGCCGCCGCGGTCATGTCGCTGGGCACCCGGACGCTCATCGCCAGCGTCGTGCCGGTGGCGGACGAGCCGACCCGACCGTTCATGGAGGCACTCCACCGCAGGCTGCGGTCCGGCCGGCCGCCCGCCTCGGCGTTGGCCGTGACGACCGCCGAGACCGGGCTGGACGGCTTCGTCTGCCTCGGCGCCGGCTGACCGCCACGCCAGGTCGGAGGCCGAAAGTCGTGACGCACCCGCGCTTGGCTCGTAGGGTGATCTTCGATCGGTCATGAAGCAGAGGTGAGCGATGGCGTTCGGCACGGCGCGACAGTTGCTGGACCGCGGCGCCGCTGCGGCGGCGGGCACCGAGGCGGAGCGGCGCGCGCGTCACGAGGCGGCGAGGGGCGACGTGGTCCGCCAGCTGCGGGCGCTGCCGCCGGACGCCCAGGTGCGGCTGGCCAAGCGCACCTCCAACCTGTTCCGGCCGCGGCTGGCCACCGCGGCACCCGGGCTGGACGTCTCCCGCCTGGACTCGGTGATCGCCGTCGACCGGGTGGCCCGCACCGCGGACGTGCAGGGCATGACGACCTACGAGGACCTGGTCGACGCGACGCTCGCCCACGGACTGATGCCCCTCGTCGTGCCGCAGCTGAAGACCATCACGCTCGGGGGCGCGGTAACGGGTCTCGGCATCGAGTCCACCTCGTTCCGCAACGGCCTGCCGCACGAGTCGGTCCGCGAGCTCGAGGTGCTCACCGGCAGCGGCGACGTGGTGGTCGCCCGCCCGGAGGGTCCCCACGCCGAGCTGTTCCGCGCGTTCCCGAACTCCTACGGCTCGCTGGGCTATGCGCTGCGGCTGGTCATCGACCTGGAGCCGGTCCGGCCCTACGTCCGACTCAGCCACGTCCGCTTCACCGACCTCGCGGCCCTCACGGAGGCCGTCGGCCAGGTGATGACCTCCTCGGAGTTCGACGGCCGGCCGGTCGACTTCCTCGACGGGACGGTGTTCTCCGCCGCAGAGGCCTACCTGACCCTGGGCGCATGGTCCGACACCGCGACCGCGACGTCGGACTACACCGGTCAGCAGATCTACTACCGGTCGATCCGCACCCGGGACACCGACGTGCTCTCCGTGCGCGACTACCTGTGGCGCTGGGACACCGACTGGTTCTGGTGCTCGCGCGCCTTCGGAGCCCAGAACCCGCGCGTCCGCCGGCTGTGGCCCAAGGCGTGGCTGCGCAGCGACGTCTACTGGAGGCTGGTCCGGCTGGAGAACCGCTTCGGCGTGGCCGCGCGGATCGAGCGGTGGCGAGGCAGGCCCGACCGCGAACGGGTGGTGCAGGACGTCGAGATCCCGCTGGGCCGGACCGCGGAGTTCCTGACCTGGTTCCTGCGCGAGGTGCCGATCGAACCGGTCTGGCTGTGCCCGATCCGACTGCGATCGACCGGCGCGACCGCACGCTTTGCCGAGGAGCACGGCGGCACGCCGTGGCCGCTCTACCCCCTTCGACCCGGCAGCGACTACGTCAACATCGGCTTCTGGTCGACGGTGCCCGTGGTGGACGGGGCCACCGACGGAGACGTCAACCGGCGCATCGAGGGCGTCGTCTCCGAGCACGACGGCCACAAGTCTCTCTACTCCGACAGCTACTACGACGAAGCGCGGTTCTGGAGCCTCTACGGCGGCGTCGACTACCGCGCCGCTAAGGACCGGTACGACCCCGGGTCGAGGCTGCTCGACCTCTACGCCAAGGCGGTGAGGCGGCGATGACATTTCGACTGGACGTCGGCGGTAAGGCCGACCCCGTGTCGCTCGGGGAGATCTTCGAGCGGCTCTTCGGGCCGCACGCCCCCCTGCGGTTCAGTGCCTACGACGGCAGCAGCGCCGGAGCGCCTGACGCCACGATCGGCATCCGTGTCACCCGCCCCCGGGGAACCGCCTACCTCGCGTCCTCACCCGGGTCGCTGGGCATGGCCCGGGCCTACATCCAGGACGACCTCGAGATCGAGGGTGTGCACCCCGGCGACCCCTACGAGCTGCTGCGGCTGCTCGACGACCACCCGGCACAGTGGCCGCCCCCCGCCGAGGGTCTCCGCTGGCTGAGGTCGTTGGGGCTGGGCACGCTCGTCCCGCCGCCGCCGCCGCCGCAGGAAGTGCGGCCCCTCCGGCGCCCGGGACTGCGTCACGGCAAGCGACGCGACGCCTCGGCGGTCAGCCACCACTACGACGTGTCGAACCGGTTCTACGAGGTGGTCCTGGGACCGTCCATGACCTACACCTGCGCCTGCTACCCGACGGGGGACGCCACCCTGGAGGAAGCGCAGGAGCACAAGTACGACCTGGTCGCCCGCAAGCTCGGCCTGCGACCCGGCATGCGCCTGCTCGACGTGGGCTGCGGCTGGGGCGGCATGGTCCGCCACGCCGCGAGGGTCTACGGCGTCCGTGTCCTGGGGGTGACACTGTCCGCCGAGCAGGCTCGCTGGGCCGGTGACCGCATCGCCGCCGAAGGTCTGTCGGACCTGGCCGAGGTCCGCCACCTCGACTACCGCGACGTCCAGGAGACGGGTTTCGACGCGGTGAGCTCCATCGGCCTGATCGAGCACGTCGGAGTGGCCCGCTACCCGGCGTACTTCCGTTTCCTGCGTTCCCGCCTGCGTCCCGGCGGCCGCCTCCTCAACCACGGGATCACCCGCCCCGACAACCGGCACCCGGGGCTGGCCCGTCGCGGTTTCATCGGTCGCTACGTCTTCCCCGACGGTGAGCTCACCGGCTCGGGCACCATCCTGACCGCGATGGAGGACGCCGGGCTCGAGGTGCAGCACCAGGAGAACCTGCGGGTGCACTACGCGCGCACCCTGCAAGGCTGGTGCGCCAACCTCGTCGCCCACTGGGACGACTGCGTCGCGGAGACCGGGCTGGCCACAGCCAAGGTCTGGGGCCTCTACATGGCGGGCTCCCGGCTCGCCTTCGAACGCAACGGGATCCAGCTCCACCAGCTGCTGGCGACCCGCACCGCGGTCGACGGCGAGGCGTCCTACCCGCTGAGGCACGACTTCGGCACCTAGACGTGCGCCGACCGGCGACGGGGTCTACCCGGGCCGCGCCGCAGGTCTTCGCCAGGTTGGGACGTTCGGCGGCGACACGCCGGGGCCGCTCAGCGTGTCGCCGGCGCAACGTCCCAAACAGCCTCCGGGCCGCACGATCCCGGAGCCGACGGCGGCGGTAGCCGTCCCCGTCAGCCCCGGCGCGGGACGACGGCGCAGGCGGCCACGTCGTCGAACGGCAACGCGTCGGGCGAGACCGCGGCGGCCCGGACGATCTCGTCGCGGGACACCGCGGTCATCCGGCGCATGTGGTGGCGCCGGCAGAGCACCTCGTAGCCGACGACGTCGTCACCGCCGGCGGTGTCGCCCACCACCACCTGCTCGCCTTCGACGACCATGACCCCGTTGACCGTGCGGGCGTTGTGGGTCGCCCGGGCACCGCACCAGCACAGCGCCTCGACCTGCAGCACCTGCACCCGGTCGGCCAGCTCGATGAGCCGCTGCGAGCCGGGGAACAGCCGGGTGCGAAAGTCCGCGGTGATGCCGAACGCGAAGATGTCGACGTCGAGCTCGTCGACCACGCGGGCCAGCTGCTCGGCCTGCACCGGGGAGTAGAACTGAGCCTCGTCGCAGATCAGGTAGTCGACCCGCCCGCCGCGCAGCCGCTCGGCGGCGACCACGTCCCAGAAGTCCAGCTCGTCGGTCACCTCGAACGCGAGCGTCTTCAGGCCGAGCCGACTGGACAGGATCGAGTCACCGGCACGGTCCAGCTTGGTGAAGATCAGGCCTTTCCGGCCGCGCTGGCTGTGGTTGTGGTCCATCTGCAGCGCAAGGGTCGACTTGCCGCAGTCCATCGTCCCGGAGAAGAACACGAGCTCGGCCATGGGAGGGCGATAAGCCTTTCGAGGGCGGGTGCGGGGATCTCGGGCCATTCTGCCAAACCACCGGCGGGGGCACGGTGGCATGACACGCCGGGATCGTGACCTGCGTCACATCGGGACGGTCAGCCCGGTCCGGCCACCAGCAGCGGCACGAGCAGCTCGTCGTCGGTGAGCGAGCCGTGCATGCCCACCAGGCTCAGCAGCGTCGGCCGCATCCGGCGCGAGTCGACCACCGCCGAGTCGTCCCGCATGGCCACCACCAGGTCGCCGATGCGAGGCAGCACATGATCGGCCACCCGGTCGCCGTACCAGCCCGCCGCCACCGCCTGGTCGCGGGTGAGCACCCACGCCCGCCGGCCGAGGGTCTCCCGCCAGGCCGACGCCACGTCCTCGCGGGCGCCGTCCACGACGTGCACGTAGGTCGCCCGTGGCTCACCGGTGATCAGGCGGACGCCCTGGTCGAGGATCGGGGTCTCGGCGACGTCGATGCGGCCGTCCATCGGCACGTCCACCATGCCGTGGTCGGCGGTGACGAGGAGCAGGCCGTCGTCGGGCAGCACGCCTGCCAGCTGCTGGGCGAACTGGTCGACCCGGGCGAGCTCGAACTGCCAGGCGGGCGAGCTGCAGCCGCGGATGTGGCCGGTCAGGTCGAGGTCGCCGTAGTAGACATAGACCAGCGACCGGTCACCGGACCGCAGAGCCTCGGCGGCGGCGGCGACCCGCTCCCCGGCGGAGTCGGCCCCGGCGTAGGAACCGCCCCGCAGGCCCACCTCGGTGAGCCCCTTGCCCTCGAACGCGCGTGGGCTCACCCGGGTCACCGCCACCCCTGCGCGGGCCGCCCGCTCGAACGCCGTCGGCGCACTCAGCAGCACCCGCGGGTCGACCGCCTGGTCCCATCGGAGCCCGTTCAACGGGCGGCCGATCTCGGGCAGGAACATCTCGTAGCCCGTCATGCCGTGACGGCCGGGCGGCAGCCCGCTGCCCAACGACGTGAGGCTGGTGACGGTCGTGGCGGGGAATCCGGCGGTCAGCTCGGTGAGACCTGGCAGGAGCGAGGCCAGGAAGGGTGCACCACCCGCGTCACGTCGCAGCGGCGCAAGGCCGAGCGCGTCCACCAGCAGCACGCACACCCGCCGCGCCTCAGGCAGCGCGATGGTCCGCGGCTCGCCGGGCACGCCGAGCATCCCGAGCACGGACGGCAGCACGTCGGACAGCGACCGCTCGCCGTAGCGGGGAACCGGCAGACCGTCGGCGGACGGGCCGGCCACTCCCCGGGCCGTCACCGGGCGGTGGCGCGGGAGAGTGCGGCGGCGAAGCCGAGCATGCGCTCGACCGCGTCGGCCCCCTCGGCCGCCTCGCTCACCCGGAGCGCGATGTCGTCGGCCGACGCGGTGCCGGTGTAGCCGTGGTCGGCCTCACAGTCGGGGTCGGAGCAGGCCGCAGGCTCCAGGTCGAGGCGGCTGACGACGCCCCAACCGATCGTGACCGTCACCTCCTGCGGCAGGGCGTTCCCGCTGTAGCGCACCGGGTCGGTGACCACCCGGTTGATCACCACGGAGCGCACCGCCGACAGCGGGACGGCCTCCGTGGAGGCGGTGACGAACGGCGCCGGGGTCAGCGGGTCGGCCGGGTGGTCGTCGGCGTGGCCGAGCACGAGCCTCGTCGGGGTGAGGACCAGCACCGTGATGTGCCGGCGGACCTCTTCTGAGTCGAAGGTCGTCTCCTGGTGCACGACGAAGGCCTGTGCCTGCTCCCCCGCCACGGCGGCATCGACGGTGTCAGCGACCAGCGCGGGGTAGTAGCCCGCATGCTCGATCGCGGCTCGCAGGTCGGCCAGGGACGTGTCCACCATGCTCATCATCCTCGCATCTCACCGGGTGGCGCGGAGCCCGCCGGCCCCCACCGGTGGACGCTCGCGCCGGCCGTCCCGCGAACGACGGGCGCCGCGTACAGTGCCGGTGGAGGTGCTGATGGAGGACCTGGACGCGCAGTTCGACGCGGCGTCGACGGCCGCGGCCTCGCTCGCGAGGGACCCCGGCAACGCCGTCAAGCTGCGGCTCTACGCGCTGTACAAGCAGGCGACCGTCGGCGACGTGGCCGGCAGTCGGCCGGGCTTCACCAACCCCGTCGGCCGGGCCAAGCACGACGCGTGGGCCTCGGTCGCGGGCACGTCCACCGACGACGCGAAACGCGCGTACGTCGACCTCGTGGCCGGGCTGGGCGAGACCTGACACGCCGCCCTCGGCCGGGCCGAACTGCCCCTGGCGCGCGGGCCCGACTGGCGCTTTGATCGATGGTGGCGCGGGCGATCGACCCACGCCGTCGTCGAGGAGGAGCCCATGGCCGGCACTGTTGCGCGCGTCACGGAGATCAGCGCGAGGTCAGACACCAGCATGGACGACGCGATCAAGCTCGGTGTCGCGAAGGCCAACGAGACCCTGCGCGGGATCACCTCCGCGTGGGTCAAGGAGCAGGAGGTCGAGATCAGTGACGGCAGCATCAGCGGCTACAAGGTCAACCTCCTCGTGACCTTCGTTCTCGAGTAGCCCGAGGTCAGCCCGGGAGGGCCCGGGGAACGCGGTCGGTGCGGGCGCCGGGCCGGGCCAGCCGCCCGGTCGCCGACAGCACGCTCAGCCCCTGGGTCGACACCAGCACCGGGTTGAGCTCGAGCTCGGCCACCTCGGGCAGGTCGTCGGCCAGCAGTGCCACGCGGGCCAGCAGGTCCTCGAGCGCGACCACGTCCACGGGGTCGGCCCCGCGGTGGCCGAACAGCAGCGGCGCGGCCCGCACCGAGCGCACCAGGTCGCGCAGGTCGGAGTCGGTCAGCGGCGGGATCCGGAACCCGCGGTCCGCCAGCAGCTCGGTGGCCACTCCCCCGAGACCGAACGAGACGACCGGCCCGAACAGCGGGTCCTCGAGGGTCCCCACGACGCAGGCGACGCCGGTCGGCGCCATCCGCTGCACGGCGAGGTGTGACGCGTCGGCACCCAGCCGGGCGACCATGCCCGCGACGGCGGCGCGCAGCTCGTCCTCGTCGTCGATGTTCAGGGTCACACCGCCCAGATCGCTGCGGTGCACCAGATGGGGCGCCAGCGTCTTCAGCGCCACCGGGTAGCCGGTCTCGGCAGCCGCCTCGGCGGCCTCGTCCGCGCTGGCCACCGGCAGGGTCGGCCACAGGTCGATGCCGTAGCAGCCGAGCAGGCGTCGCAGCGATCGCTGGTCGGGCTCCACCGCCTCCGCGTCGCCGAGCACCTCGGCGACGGTGGCCCGGGCTGCCGGCACGTCCCGCCCGCCTGGCGCGACGGCGTTGCCGGCGGGGGTGGCCCGCCACCGCGCGTAGTCGGTGACGGCGGCTAGGGCACGTACGGCGTCCTCCGGTGTCGTGTACGACGGGACGGACCCGCGCCCGTCGACCGTCCGCAGCGCCTCGGGCACGCCCCGCATCCCGAGGAACGTCGACACCACTGTCTTCAGCCCGGGAGCGGCAGCGCCGGCCAGCACGTCGGCGACCTCCTCGTCGCTGGTTTCCAGCGGCGGGATGAACAGCGCGACCACTGAGTCGACGCGGTCGTCGTCGAAGACGCGGGCCAGCGCGACCGCGAAGTCGTCGGCGGTTGCATCGGGCCCCAGCTGGTGCGGCTCCCCGACGAGCTCGAGGTCCGCCTCCTCGCAGGCGTCGGCCGCGAGCACGCTCAGCGCCTCGGAGTTGCCGAGGATCGCGACCCGGCGCCCGGCCGGCAGCGGCTGGGTGGCAACCAGCTGCCCGACGTCGAAGAGGTCGTGGATGCTGTCCAGCCGGATGACCCCGGCCTGGCGGAACAACGCGTCGACGGCCGAAGCCGGAGCGGTCGTCTCCCGCACCTGGTGCCCGTGCGGCACGGCGCGCCGCGACCGGCCCGACCGGACCACCAGCACCGGCTTGCGGCGGGCCAGCCGGCGCGCGACGCGGGAGAACTTGCGCGGGTTGCCGATGGACTCGAGGTAGAGCATCACGGCGTCGGTGCCCTCGTCCTCCTCCCAGTACTGCATGAGGTCGTTGCCGCTGACGTCGACCCGGTTGCCGGCCGAGACGAACGTCGAGATGCCCAGCCCACGCCGTACGACGTTGTCGAGAAGCGCCACCGCCAGTGCACCCGACTGGGAGAAGAAGCCCACCCGGCCGCGCAGCGGCATCACGGGCGACAGGGACGCGTTCAGGGACACCGCCGGATGCGTGTCGATCACGCCAAACGAGCTGGGTCCGATGACCCGCATCCCCTGACCGCGGGCCAGTCGCACCAGACGCTGCTGGCGCTCCCGCCCCTCCGCCCCCGTCTCGGCGAAACCGGCAGACATGACGACCAGCCCGAGCACACCCTTGGCCGCACAGTCCGCGACCACCTTCTCGACGCCCTCGGCCGGCACCGCGACCACCACGAGCTCCACGTCGTCGGGGATGTCGCGCACGGTCGGGTAGGACGCGACCCCGCCGACCTCCTCGGCACGGGGGTTGACCGCGTAGACCTTTCCTGCGAAGCCACCGGCGATCACGTGCTGCAGCACTGTGTGCCCGATCGAGTGCGCGGACCTGCTGGTGCCCACCACCGCGATGCTGGCCGGGTGCAGCAGCCGTTGCACCGACCTCGCCTCCGCGCGATGCTCGCGGGCCTGGGTGACGGCCACGGAGTCCTCGGTGGGCTCGAGGCCGAACTCGAGCCGGACGACCCCGTCATCCTGTGCGTGCCGCACGACGTAGCCCGCCTCCTGGAAGACGTTGAGCATCTTGCGGTTCGCCGGCAGCACGTCGGCCACGAACCGCGAGATGCCGCGCTCGCGTGCCGCGGCGGCGATGTGCTCCAGGAACACCGAGCCGACACCACGGCCCTGGTGTGCGTCCTCGATGTTGAACGCCACCTCGGCCTCGTCGGCACCGACCCGCTCGTAGCGGACCACGCCGATCATCTCGTCGCCGACAGTCGCCACGAGGGCGACCCGGTCGACATGGTCGACGTTGGTGAAGCGCTCGACGTCCTTCGCTGAGAGCGTGCGGTAGAGCGAGAAGAACCGGAAGTAGATCGTCTCGTCGGACAGCCGGGAGTAGAAGCGCACCAGCCGGTCGGCGTCGTCGCGCCGGATCGGGCGCAGGTGTGCCGTTCCGCCGTCGCGCAGGACGACGTCGGCCTCCCAGTGCTGGGGATACGGACGGTCCACGTGCCCGAGGCTAGCCACTCTCTCGGCTACCGTTCACGTCGTGCTGCACGTCGATCCCGAGGTCGCCACCGCACTGTCGGATGGTCAACCGGTCGTCGCCCTCGAGTCGACCATCATCAGCCACGGCCTACCGCGGCCAGACAACCTGCGGGTCGCCCGCGAGATCGAGCAGGCGGTACGCCGGGGAGGTGCCGTTCCGGCCACGATCGCAGTCGTCGACGGCAGCCCACGCATCGGACTCGACGACGACACCCTCACCCGGATGGCCACGCGGGACGATGTCGAGAAGGTCAGCACACGGGACCTGGCAACGCTCGTCGCGAGGAAGGGCAGCGGCGCCACGACTGTTGCCGCGACCGTCCACCTGGCCGCTGTGGCGGGCATCCAGGTCTTCGCCACCGGAGGGCTCGGCGGGGTGCACCGCGACGCCCGCGACACCTGGGACGAGTCCGCTGACCTGCATGCGCTGGCTACCACGGGTGTCACCGTCGTGTGCGCCGGCGTCAAGTCGATCCTCGATGTTCCGGCCACCCTCGAGCGGCTGGAGACCCTCGGCGTCGCCGTCCTCGGCTACCGCACCCACGCCTTCCCCGGTTTCTATCTCACCGACTCGGGGCACCCGGTCGACTGGCGGGTGGACTCCCCCGAGGAGGTCGCCGACGTGATGCGGGCCAGGGCCGCCCTGGGCACCGACCGGGCGGGGCTCGTCGTCGCCAACCCACTGCCGACCGGCCAGCAGCTGGACCCCGAGCTGCACGACCGGATGCTGGCCGCCGGGCTGTCCGCGGTCGCCGCCCGGGGCGTCCAGGGCAAGGACGTGACACCGTTCCTGCTCGACTTCTTCCACCGCGAGAGCGACGGCGCCAGCCTCGAGGTCAACGTGCGACTGGTGCTCGCCAACGCCGAGCTGGCCGGCCGCATCGCGGTAGCGGCGCGATGAGGTGACGTGGTGACGGCCGGACCACCCGGCACAGCGACCCTCCAGGTCGTCGTCGTGGGCGACGTGATGATCGACGTGCTGGCCGCGATGTCCGGCCCGCTGGCGAGGGGCAGCGACACCCCGTCGCGAGTCAGGATGCGCAGCGGCGGGTCTGCGGCGAACGTCGCGGCCTGGCTTTCGGTCCAGGGCGTTCCCACCACCTATGTGGGCCGCGTCGGCGAGGACCCGTTCGGCACGAAGGCGGTCGCCACCCTCGTCGAGTCCGGCGTCGATGTCCGGATCGGGGTGGAGCCCGACGCTCCCACCGGCACGTGCGTCGTGCTCGTCGATCCCGACGGAGAGCGGTCGATGCTGCCCGACGCCGGCGCGAACGCGACCCTGACCGCGGACGACCTGCCCGCGGCCGCGTTCCACCCGGACGCGCACCTGCACCTGTCGGGCTACACGCTGCTGAATGACGGCTCACGCGATGCGGGCCTCGCGGCGCTCGCCCTCGCCCGCGACAGAGGCATGACGACGTCGGTCGACGCCTCCTCCACCAGGCTGCTGCACCAGGTGGGCACGGGCCGCTTCCTCGACTGGACCCGCGGTGCCGGGCTGCTGCTCGCCAACCGTGACGAGGCACGAGCGCTGACCGGCCGGGACGACGTGCGCGAGGCGGCTGCGGCGCTCTCCTCCACCTGCGGTGAGGTCGTGGTCAAGCACGGCTTCCGCGGAGCGCTGTGGCACGGCGGGTTCATCTCCGCGAGCGCCCCGGCCGAGACGGGCCTGGATGTCGTCGACACGACGGGAGCCGGTGACGCGTTCGCCGCCGGCTTCCTCGCCTCGTGGCTGCTGCACCCCGAGCCCGAGTCCGCGCTCGCGGCCGGAAACCGGCTGGCCGCATCGGTGATCGGCCGCATCGGTGCACGACCCTGAGTCCGGGTGAGAGACGGTGCCCCGTTGACCGGCCCGAGCCGCCGGTGCGAGGGTCGCCGGTATGGCAGCAACCGAGACGTTCCGGGCCGCGCGTGACTTCCTCCTGGCCCACCGCGACGACCACGACACCGCCTACCGCGACTTCCGCTGGCCCGAGCTCTCGCAGTTCAACTGGGGCTTCAACTGGTTCGACGTGCTGGCGGCCGAGCAGCCGGACGTCCCCGCCCTGTGGATCGTCGGCCCCGACGAGGCCGAGGAGAAGCTGACCTACGGCGAGCTGTCCGACCGTTCGTCGCAGCTGGCGGCCTGGCTCCGCCACATCGGTGTCGACCGTGGCGATCGCCTCCTGCTGGTCCTCGGTAACACCCCGCCGCTGTGGGAGGTGATGCTCGCCGCCGTCAAGCTGGGGGCGGTCGTCATCCCGGCCACGACGCTGCTCGGCCCGCGCGACCTCGCGGACCGGGTGGCGCGAGGGCACGTGCGCCACGTGGTGACGTCCTCGGCCGACACGGTGAAGTTCATGGACGTCCCCGGCGACTGGACCAGGATCGCGGTGGGTGGCCCCGTCCAGGGTTGGCTGCGCTATGACGACGCCTTCGAGCTGCTCGAGTCGTTCGAGGCCGAGGTCGCGACCAAGACCGACGAGACGCTGCTCCTCTACTTCACCAGCGGCACCACCGCCCGCCCCAAGCTGGTTGAGCACACCCACGGGTCCTACCCCGTCGGTCACCTCTCGACGATGTACTGGATCGGGCTACGGCCCGGCGACGTGCATCTCAACGTGTCCTCCCCCGGCTGGGCCAAGCACGCGTGGAGCAACGTCTTCGCGCCGTGGAACGCGGGCGCGACCACTTTCGTGGTCAACCAGGAACGCTTCGCCGCCGGGCCGCTGCTGGACACGATGGCCCTGTGCGGCGTCACGACCTTCTGCGCGCCACCCACGGTCTGGCGGATGCTCGTGCAGGAGGACCTACGCGCCCACCCGGTCCCGTCCCTGCGCGAGGTCGTCAGCGCGGGTGAGCCGCTCAACCCCGAGGTGATCGAGCAGGTGCAGGCGGCGTGGGGCATGACGGTCCGCGACGGCTACGGCCAGACCGAGACGACTGCGCAGATCGGCAACCCGCCCGGTGCCCCGCTGAAGCCCGGGTCGATGGGCCGTCCGCTGCCCGGCTACCTCGTCACGCTGGTGGACCCCGTCACGGCAGAGCCGGGCGACGAGGGCGAGATCTGCATCGACCTCTCGGCCCGGCCGGTGGCGCTGATGACCGGCTACCGCGACGACCGGGAGCTCACCGACGACGCGATGCGCGGCGGCTTCTACCACACCGGTGACGTGGCCGCCCGCGACGCGGACGGCTACATCACCTACGTCGGGCGCTCCGACGACGTCTTCAAGGCCAGCGACTACCGCATCTCGCCGTTCGAGCTGGAGAGCGTGCTCATCGAGCACCCTGCCGTGGCCGAGGCGGCCGTGGTGCCCGCACCGGACCCGGTGCGCCTCGCCGTACCCAAGGCTTTCGTCGCGCTGTCCGCCGGTCACCGGCCGGACCGCGACACGGCCCACGACATCCTGCGCTACGCGCGCGAGCACCTCGCGCCCTACAAGCGGGTGCGGCGGCTCGAGTTCGCCGAGCTGCCGAAGACCATCTCCGGGAAGATCCGCCGGGTGGAGCTGCGCAGCGCCGAGCAGGACCGCGGGGACACCCGTGGCGACGCCGAGTTCCGCGAGGAGGACTTCCCCGACCTCAAGGGCTGACCCGCCGAATCGACCACATTGGGTAGGTAGGTTCGGGCGCCAACAGGTCGGTAGAGCTGTTACGGCGCTGACTCACCTGTTGTCGCTGCCTGAGGGCGGCTGAGCGCCGCCGGACGCCTCGGCGTGCCGGGCATGCAGCCGGCTGCGGATCTCCTCGGGGCTGTAGCTCCGGCGCGCCCGCTCCGCTCGGGCCACGACGACACCGGTGGCCGCGACACCGACCACGCCCGCGAGTCCGATCCACTTCCACCACCGCATCTGCCTAGGCTACGACGATGCCGGGTACCCCGATCGACCTCGACGAGGCGATCGACCTGACCCGCACCGGCGACGTGTGGCTCTTCCGCGGCCGTACCGTCGCCGACCGGGCCGTCCAGGTGACGACCAACAGCCCGGTGAACCACGTCGGCATGTCGGTGGTGCTCGACGACCTGCCGCCGCTGATGTGGCACGCCGAGCTGGGGCGATCGCTGCCGGACCTGTGGGCGGGCACCCATCACCGCGGCGTCCAGCTGCACGACCTGCGCGAGGCGGTGCTCGTGTGGGGCACGAGGTACGGCCAGCGGGCCTGGCTGCGCCAGCTCGACCCGGCCGTCGACCGCGAGCAGGAGGACGCCCTGCTGCACACGATCGCGCGGCTGGACGGCACACCGTTCCCCTCCTCGACCCGGCTCGCGTCGCGATGGCTGCGGGGTCGGGTCCCCGGCCGGCGGCACCAGCCGCGCCGAGGTGACCTGGAGACCGCCTACTGCGCGGAGGTCGTCGCCGTGACCTACGAGGAGATGGGGTTGCTGCCCGGCGGGCGCCGCCCCAACTGGTACGACCCCGGTCGCTTCTGGAGCGGCGACGACCTGACGCTGTCCGCCGGCTCGTCACTGGGCGGCGAGATCGCCGTTCGCCTGCCCACCCCGCCCTCCACACCCTCCCCGCGTTGATCATGCGCAAGTGGCCGACCCCGAACCGCCTGTACGCCGTGGCGCGACCATGATGGGAGCCGCACCCGACGTACCGTCGTGAACCATCGAACCCACCCGCACCCCGACGCCAGGAAGCAGCTCGCCGTGGCCCGCCGCAGCACCAAGTCACCCCCGCCTGAGGACTTCATCGAGCGGATCGTCGACATCGACGTCTCCGACGAGATGCAGGGGTCGTTCCTCGAGTACGCCTACTCCGTCATCTACTCGCGTGCGCTGCCCGATGCCCGGGACGGCCTCAAGCCGGTGCACCGGCGGATCCTCTACCAGATGGACGAGATGGGCCTGCGCCCCGACCGCGGCCACGTGAAGTGCGCCCGGGTCGTTGGAGACGTGATGGGCAAGCTGCACCCCCACGGCGACACCGCGATCTACGACACCCTGGTGCGGATGGCCCAGCCGTGGTCGATGCGCCTGCCGCTGGTCGACGGGCACGGCAACTTCGGCTCGCCGGGCAACGACGACCCGCCGGCCGCCTACCGCTACACCGAGTGCCGCCTCGCGCCGGCCGCGATGCTGATGACCACCAGCCTCGACGAGGACGTCGTCGACCTGCGGCCCAACTACGACGACCAGGCCTACGAGCCCGAGGTCCTCCCGGCGGCGTTCCCGAACCTGCTCGTCAACGGCGCTGCCGGCATCGCCGTCGGCATGGCCACCAACATGGCGCCGCACAACCTGGTCGAGGTCATCTCGGCGGCCCGCCATCTGATCAAGCGGCCGACCGCGACCCTCGACGACCTGATGCGCTTCGTCCCTGGCCCCGACCTGCCGACGGGCGGCAAGATCGTGGGACTCGACGGCATCCGGGAGGCCTACGAGACCGGTCGCGGCACGTTCCGCACCAGGGCCACCGCGCGCATCGAGAACGTGACACCGCGGCGCAAGGGCATCGTCGTCACCGAGCTGCCGTGGGGGGTCGGGCCGGAGAAGGTCAAGGAGAAGATCGCCGAGCTGGTTCGGGCCAAGAAGCTGCAGGGCATCACCGCCGTCGACGACTACACGGACCGCCAGCAGGGGCTGCGGCTGGTCATCGAGGTGAAGAACGGCTTCCATCCCGAGGCGATCCTCGAGCAGCTCTACCGACTGACCCCGCTCGAGGACTCGTTCGGCGTGAACAACGTGGCCCTGGTGGACGGTCAGCCGCGCACCATGGGTCTCCGGGAGCTGCTCCAGGTCTACGTCGACCACCGGCTGGACGTGGTGCGGAGGCGCAGCGCGTTCCGCAAGCGCAAGGCCGAGGATCGGCTCCACCTCGTCGACGGCCTGCTGGTCGCCATCCTCGACATCGACGAGGTGATCCAGGTGATCCGCACCAGCGACGACGCGGCTGCGGCCCGGGAGCGCTTGATGTCGGTGTTCGACCTCAGCGAGACCCAGACCAACTACATCCTCGACATGCCGCTGCGCCGGCTGACCCGCTACTCCCGCCTCGAGCTGGAGGCAGAGCAGGAGACGCTGCGCGCCACGATCGAGGAGCTGGCCGCGATCCTCGACTCCGACACGCTGCTGCGCGAGACGGTGTCGGGCGAGCTCGCGGAGGTGGCCAAGAAGTTCGGTACGCCGCGGCGTACCGTCCTGCTGGAAGCCGTCGGCACCCCCGCCACGGCCACCACGCAGCTCGAGGTCAGCGACGACCCTTGCTGGGTGCTGCTGTCCTCCACCGGGCTGCTGGCCCGCACCACGACCGCCGGTGACCTGCCCACGGACGGCGGCCGCGCCAAGCACGACGTGGTGGAGTCCGCGGTGCGGTCGACCGCCCGTGGGGACGTCGCCGTGGTCACCAGCGCGGGGCGCATGATCCGGCTCGGGGTGCTGGACCTGCCGGCGCTGCCCGACACCGCGAGCGCGCCGCACCTCTCCGGCGGCGCCCCCGTCTCGGAGTTCCTCCAGCTGGACAAGGACGAGCGGGTCCTGTGCCTCGCCGGGCTGGACGACGGGGCCTTCGGCCTGGCCCTGGGCACCGAGCAGGGGGTGGTCAAACGCGTCACACCCGACTACCCGCAGAACAAGGACGACTGGGAGGTCATCGGGCTCAAGCCCGGTGACCGGGTGGTCGGCGCGGCCGAGCTGGCCGGCGAGGACCGCGACCTGGTGTTCATCACGAGCGACGCGCAGCTGCTGCGTTTCGCCGCGTCGTCGGTGCGGCCGCAGGGCCGCTCGGCGGGTGGCATGGCCGGGGTGCGGGTCGCGGCCGGGGCACGGGCGGTGTTCTTCGGTGTGCTCGACCCCGCGGTCGAGGGCGCCGTCGTGACCGTCTCCGGCTCCTCCGCCGCGCTGCCCGGCACCGAGCCGGGGGCGGTCAAAGTGGCGCCCTACGCCGACTACCCGGCCAAGGGACGCGGCACCGGCGGGGTGCGCTGCCACCGGTTCCTGCGCGGGGAGGACACGCTGAACCTGGCCTGGGCGGGCGCCGCTCCCCCGCGGGCGGCGGCGGCGACCGGCGTCCCGATCGACCTGCCGCCGGCGACCGGCAAGCGAGACGGCTCGGGTACGGCGGTGAGCCAGCCCATCGCGGCGGTCTCCGGTTCCTGAGGCCAGGGCGAGTGGGCCGGACGGATCGCTGACCCCGCCGCCGTAACAGGATCGTTTGGGCATGATCGGTGGCTTCCGAGCGGGCTCGAGCCACCGAATGTGCACAAACGAGGGCCGACCGGTCAGCGGAACGCGGCGATGACCTTCGCCATCCGCTCCAGCGACGTGGGGTCGGCCAGGTCCGGGAGCCGGACCATGACCTCCTGCGCCCCCGCCTCGGCCAGCTCACGGAACCGGCCGATGTGGTCCGCTACGGTCCCGGCGTGCACCGAGGCCGCGTAGGCGGCCGGGTCCGCACGCCGCGGCCGACCGCGTTCGACCAGCTCGGCCAGGTGGCGGTCGTCAACGCCGACCATTGCGGTCGACAGGTGCGTGAGCGCGACATCGCCCGGATCGCGGCCCGCCTCGGCGCAGTGTCCCTCCAGGACCGCAGCCTTGTGCCGCACCGTGGTCACGTCGCCGAACACGTTGGCGGCGTCGGCGTAGCGCGCGGCGAGCCGCAAGGTCCGCCGCTCGCCACCGCCACCGACGAGGATCGGCACGTGCTCCTGCAACGGGCGCGGGTAGCAGGAGGCGTCGGGCACGTCGAGGACCGAGCCGTGGAAGGCTCGGCTCCCGGGCCCCCAGAGCAGCGGCAGCAGCTGTAGCGCGTCCTCGAGCAGGTCATAGCGCCGTGCCGTCGGCGGGAAGTCCCACCCGTACGCCGTGTGCTCGACCTTGAACCAGGCCAGCCCCAGCCCGCACATCGCTCGTCCCCCGCTGAGCACGTCCAGCGTGGCCACGATCTTCCCGAGATGCGCGACGTTGCGGTAGGTGATGCCGGTGACGAGCGCCCCGAGCCGGACCCGTTCGGTGCAGGCGGCCAGATAGGCCAGGGTGGTGTAGCTCTCGAGGAAGTCGTCCCAGGCCCTGCCGACCTGCGGGATCTGCCGGAAGTGATCCATCACGTAGATCGCGTCGAAACCGGCCGTCTCGGCTGCGGAGGCCACGTCCCGGATCCAGCCCGCGGTCGATGAGGGGCCCGCCGGGGTGAACGCCGCCAGGTGCAACCCGAATCGCAGGCCGGTCGGCTGGTCGAGCTGCCGGCGCGCGGCGGCCGCCGCCGACACGAACGCCTCGGGGACCACCCGGACCGGCTCGGGCGAGAGGACCCGGTCCCATCCCTCGTCCGTCAGTCGGTCGCGTACCCGCACCCAGCTGCGCAGCTGCGTCGACAGGGCATCGGCAGGGATCCGCTTCGCCCGCGACCGGTTGCGGGCCCGACACTCGGCCGGGGGCGTGTCGAAACCGACCGCGACGCAGGCGCTGCCGTGGGCGCGCGCCATGGCGACCCACCCCTGGCGGCGGGTGTCGTCCAGCCCGAGCGTGTCGACCACGGTGGTGACCCCCCGGGCGACCCGGCGCCGGACGACCTCGTCGAGAAGTTCGAAGGCGTCGGCGCTGGCCGCGATGTCGTCCTCACCGGCACCGACCAGCGCGCGAAGCCCGTCGCTCGAGACGATGAGGTCCGGCGGGAAATGCGTTGCGGCCCACGTCGACTTGCCGGACGCGCCGGGCCCCACCAGGACGACGAGGCAGGGCGACGGCAGGTTGAGGGCCTCGACCACCGGGCCAGTCTGCCTGTCGGCGAGCGAGCAGTCAGGCCGCGAAGCCCTCGGCGAGGTAAGCGTCCAGAGCCGCGTAGCCGTCGTCGAGGTAGGCCCAGAACTGCTCCCCCTCCGGCGGCCAGCCCACGGCGGACGGCGGGGGTTGGTCCTCGACCGGCAGCGGGACCGCCGCGGGCAGCGCGGCCGCGCGGCCCGCCGACCGGCGAACCCAGACCACGGCGGCGAAGTACCCGGCGGTGAGAAGGGTCAGCAGCAGAAGCATGGACACATCATCGGACGGAACCCCTTGATCCTTCAGCCGTCCCGCCACAGTGGGCCGGATCGGTCGACTCGGCCGTGGACGAGCGCGTCGGGTGGCGGGCGGCTTGCCCGGGATCGCCCCGTTTCATGAGGCACGGGGCTCAGCGTGACGGTCTGTCGGGCCGGCTCCCCCACGTCGTACGGGCGGTGCCGCTCCCGGCTAGGCGTCGATGCTGTCCCGGTCGACCCGCGAGGCGCCCGCGACGATGAAGTCGCGCCGTGGCGCGACCTCGTTGCCCATCAGCAGCTCGAACGCGCTCTCGGCCGCCTCCAGGTCCCCGAGGTTGACCCGGCGCAGGGTGCGGTGCCGCGGGTCCATGGTGGTCTCGGCCAGCTGGTCCGCGTCCATCTCACCGAGCCCCTTGTAGCGCTGGATCGGCTCCTTGTAGCGCTTGCCCTTGCGTTGCAGGTCGGCGACCGTCTTGCGCATCTGGGCCTCGGTGTAGGTGTATACCACCTCGTTCTTCTTCGCTCCCGGGTTGACCACCTCGATGCGGTGCAGCGGCGGGACGGCGGCGAACACCCGACCGGCGTCGACCATGGGGCGCATGTAGCGGTAGAAGAGCGTGAGCAGCAGGCACCGGATGTGAGCACCGTCGACGTCGGCGTCCGCCATCAGGATGACCCGGCCGTAGCGCGCCGCGTCGAGATCGAAGGTGCGGCCCGACCCTGCCCCGATCACCTGGATGATCGCCGCGCACTCGGCGTTGCGCAGCATGTCCGAGGCCGACGCCTTCTGCACGTTGAGGATCTTGCCCCGGATCGGCAGCAGCGCCTGGTGCTCGGACGAGCGCGCCAGCTTGGCGGTGCCCAGCGCGGAGTCGCCCTCCACGATGAACAGCTCGCTGCGTTCCACGTCGTCGCTGCGGCAGTCGGCCAGCTTGGCGGGCAGCGACGAGGTCTCGAGCGCGTTCTTGCGGCGCTGCAGCTCCTTGTGCTGGCGGGCGGCGACCCGGGTGCGGGCGGCGGACGCGACCTTCTCGAGGATGGCCTTGGCCTGCAGCTTGCCGGCCTTCTTCGTCGTGGTGAGCGCCGTCTTGAGCTCCTTGCCCACGACGTTGGCGACGATGCGCGCCGCCGCGGAGGTGCCGAGCACCTCCTTGGTCTGACCCTCGAACTGCGGCTCGGCCAGCCGGACCGTCACCACCGCGGTCAGCCCCTCGAGGGCGTCGTCCTTGACCACGTCGTCCTCGCTGGCCCGCAGCACCCGCTGGGACCGCAGCGCCTCGTTGAGGGTCTTGGTGAGCGCCCGGTCGAAGCCCTGGACATGGGTGCCGCCCTTGGGGGTGGCGATGATGTTGACGAAGGAGCGGACGACGGTGTCGTAGCCGGTGCCCCACCGCAGTGCGACGTCGACCGTGAGGTCGCGCTCGACCTCGGTGGAGGTCATGTGCCCCTGCCCGTCGAGCACTGGGACCGTCTCCTTGAAGTGGCCCACGCCCTGCAGCCGGAGCACATCGCTGACCGGGTGGTCCGGCGCCAGGAACTCGCAGAACTCGCTGATGCCACCGTCGTGGCGGAACGTCTCCTCCCGGACCTCGCTGGTGCGCGCGTCACGGACGACCAGGGTGAGCCCGGGCACCAGGAACGAGGTCTGCCGGGCCCGGTTGTGCAGCTCGTCGAGGGACAGCGCCGCGTCCTTGAGGAAGATCTGCTTGTCGGTCCAGTAGCGGATGCGGGTGCCGGTGGTCTTCTTGGTGACCTTCCCGACGACCCGCATGCCCGACTCGGCGCCGAACGGGCCGTCCGGCCTGCCGTTGCCGAACCGGCCGGGTACGCCGCGGCGGAAGCTCATCGCGTGGGTCTTTGCGCCACGGTCGACCTCCACGTCGAGCCGGGCGGACAGGGCGTTGACCACGGAGGCGCCCACCCCGTGCAGGCCGCCGGACGCGCCGTAGGACCCGCCGCCGAACTTGCCGCCCGCGTGCAGCTTGGTCATCACGACCTCGACCCCGGCCAGGCCGGTGCGCGGCTCCACGTCGACCGGGATGCCACGGCCGTCGTCGCGGACCTCGACCGACCCGTCGCTGTGGAGCTCGACGTCGATGCGGGTGCAGTGCCCACCCAGCGCCTCGTCGACCGCGTTGTCGATGATCTCCCAGAGGCAGTGCATGAGCCCCCGCGAGTCGGTTGACCCGATGTACATGCCGGGGCGCTTGCGGACCGCCTCGAGTCCCTCGAGCACGAGCAGGTGGCGGGCCGAGTAGGCGTCGGGCTCGAACTCGCCGTCGCTGCGGGCATGGAGGGTCTGGGTCACGCGGTGGGTGCTCCCTGGCTTCGGTCGTCGACGTTCCCGACGCGCAGCAGGCTACCGCCGCCGTCCGACACACCCGGTGCTGCGACGCGCGGCGAGGCATCCGACCCACGATCGGACCAGTCCGGCCGGCCCGGCCGGGAGGTCCGAACGGTTGATCGACACGCCGCTCGGGCGCTGTGATGCTGGGCGTAGGTTCGTCTGTGCTGTGAAATGGGCAACATCGGCTGACCACGACCGGGCTAGTACGCGCAGAGCGAACCAGGCCGGGAGGGTGCTCGGGAACGAAGACCGGGTGGTTGGATGTTGTCTCGAGGTACAACCCGCAACACCGAGGAGAGGGCGACGTGACCACTGCTCTTGCCCCGCACGCGCCGTTGAACGCTGCGGACCGCTGCGACCGCTGCGGCGCCCAGGCGTACATCCGCGTGAAGATGCCGTCCGGCGGTGAGCTGCTGTTCTGTGCCCACCACGGCCGCAACCACGAGGCGAAGCTGCGTGAGGTGGCGGTCGACTACCAGGACGAGTCCGACCAGCTCGCCAAGACCCCGGCGACAGCGACCGAAGAAGAACGCTGACCAGACAAGCCCGAGACATTTCGTACGACGAGAGGGCCCCGGCCTCGGCCGGGGCCCTCTCGCGTCCCACCGCGACGGTCGAGGCGCGGGGCGCCCGCGATTACTCGTCGTGGCACACCCGTCACCAACCGCGTTCCCGCTCGTTGTGGGCGTCACAGGGAGGTGGTGCCCGAGTGCTCCAGGAGCGCTGGCTGCCGGCCGAGCCCAGGGCCGTGCAGGGCGCCCGGATGGCCATCCGCCGCTTCCCCGGTCGGCTGGACTCCCAGACCCGCCATGACGCCGAGCTGCTGGTCAGCGAGCTCATCGGGAACGCCGTGGTGAGGCCGCACGTACGGGGCCGGGTGTGCCTGCGGATGCGCTACTGGGAACGGCGGCTGCGGGTCGAGGTGCAGGAGCCGTTGGTGGACCCGACGGCGTTCGTGAGCGACCGCGACCCCGACGACGCAGCCCTCATGGTGCGGATGCTCGACGCCTTCTCAGGAGCGTGGGGGCACGGCCCGGCCGACTCCGGCGGGTGTCTGGCGTGGTTCGAGCTGCCCACCGGCCACATCTCTGCCCCGGGGTCCTGAGGTCAGCGTCGGCCACTACGGCGACCGCCGTTGGTCCGAACGGAGACCACCTTGACACGAACGACCCATGGACGCCTCGGTATCAGCGGGGCAACCTGTTCGAAGCGGGTTCAGCTGGGGGGCTGGTTTCCGTAAGGGGGCGGCCCGCGCTTCCCGGGGGGGTTCAGGGAGCGCGGGCCTACACGCGTGCCTGGGCGCGCTCCAGACCACGTGGTGACTCCTGATGGTCGCCCCGTGCAGCAGCGCGTGCAATACCCAGCAGGGACTAGTTCACGACCCCCGACCCGGGCAGGACGCGGAGAGGTGCCCTGCGGGTCAGCCACCCGCCTCCGGCGACGCGGCCGCCTTCTCGGCACGGAACCTGCGCCCGAGGATCGCCGAGCAGGCTCCCCCCACCAGGATCGGGCCCACATAGGTGAACAACCGGAACACGAAGACGGCCGCGACGATGGCGCTGGAGTCCTCGCCGTCAGAGGCCCACGTCAGGGCGCTGATGTACAGGGCCTCGCTGATCCCGACGTTCCCGGGTGTGATCTCGACGAGGGTCGCCAGTCGCACGACCGTGTAGACCGCGAACACCTCGATCGCGGTCAGGTCGACGCGCTCGGCCCCGAGCGCCCGCAACGACGTGAGGAGCACGAGGTACGTCGAGACCTCACGGAGCAGCACGAGGCTGGTGAGCCCGAACCAGTGGCTGCGCACCGTGTCGAGGACCTCGTAGCGGAAGCGGACGACGGCCGCACCGACCTCTTCCTCCGGTGGGCGGCGGACCAGCCCCCGCGCCCAGTTGAGGATCCGGCCGAACCACTCACCCAGACGGTAGGCGAACCGCTCGCTGCGCATGACGAGTACGGCTACGACGACCCCTACCACCGTCACGGCGAGACCGATCAACGCCAGGGTAAGGACGCGGCCCGGGATGTCATCCTGCAGGGAGAGCAGGGCCAGGCCTACGGAGGGAAGCACCAGCGGGACCGCGTTGCCCCACGCGCTGTTGACGACGTACGACTGACCGAAGTCCTCTGCGCTGATCCCGTACTTGCGATAGATGCCGTACCGGGCCG
>JBOGDY010000008.1:0-22565 GCA_050742955.1 Actinomycetes bacterium
CACGTCGCCGGACGGGCCGCGGAAGTCGACCTGGCCGCCGGTCATGCCGCGCATGCCGGTGCAGACGGTCGGGGTCTCGCGCGACCACATGGCGGTGTCGGAGACGACGACCACGTCGCAGCCGAGCCGGGCGGCATTCTCCTTCAGCAGCGCAGCGAAGTTGGTGGAGCCGGACTCCTCCTCTCCCTCGATGAGCATCTTGAGAGTGACGGCTGGGGCCCTGCGTCCGGTCGCCTCGAGGTGGGCGCGGACGCCGAGGGTGTGGAAGAGCACCTGGCCCTTGTCGTCGGCCGCGCCGCGGGCGTGCAGCCGCTCACCGACGACGGTGGGCTCGAACGGCGGGTGCTCCCACAGGTCGAGCGGGGTGACCGGCTGCACATCGTGGTGGCCGTAGACGAGGGCGGTCGGTGCATCCCGGTCGTCGCTCGGCCACTCGGCGAAGACCGCCGGCCGGCCCGCGGTCTCCCAGACCTCCACGGTCGGGAACCCGGTCGCGCGCAGGTGGTCGGCGAGCCAGCCCGCTGATCGTCGTACGTCGTCGTGGTGTGCCGGGTCACCGGACACCGACGGGATGCGCAGCCAATCGACCAGCGCGGCGACGAAGTCGTCGGCGCCGCGGGCCACCGCTTCGCGGACAGCCTCTGTGGAGCTGCGGGACTTCATGGCCCCCGACCCTATGCGCGTGCCTTCGGCTAGCGTCGGGCCGGTGCGTGTGGCGACGTTCAACCTGCTGAGCGGGCGCTCCGTCGCCCACGGCGGCATCGACGAGGCGGACCTGCGCGAGGCGGCGCGGCAGCTCGACGCCGACGTGGTCGGGCTGCAGGAGGTCGACCGGGCGCAGGAGCGCTCGCGACTCGTGGACCAGACGGCGGTGGTGGCCGCGGAGCTGGGAGCGGCGTCCTGGCGGTTCGTGCCGGCACTGCGCGGCACACCCGGTCGGGGTCCGACGGAGTGGTCGCGGTCCTTCGACGACGACGGAGCCACGGTGGACGGCCCCACGTACGGCGTGGGCCTGGTGTCACGGGTTCCGGTGACGTCGTGGCACGTCCGCCGGTTCGGGCCGGCTCCGGTGTCGATGCCGCTGAAGGTTCCCGGCCTCAAGGGCCTGACGACCGTGCCCGACGAGCCCCGCGTCGCCGTCGCGGGTGTCGTGGCCGGGCCACGGCGACCGTTCACTGTCGTGACCGCGCACCTGTCGTTCGTCCCGGGCTGGAACGTCGCGCAGCTTCGCGACCTGTCGAGGTGGGCGCGGACGCTGCCGGGCCCCCGGCTGCTCGTCGGGGACCTGAACCTCCCGTGGGCTGTCCCCCGGCTGACCACGGGGTGGACACAGCTGGCGCGGGTGCCGACGTACCCGTCCCACCGGCCGCGGGTGCAGTTCGACCACGTCCTCGCCGACGGGCTCGCCGAGTCTGCGGTGCGTGACGTGCAGGCGATGCGGCTGCCGGTGTCGGACCACTGTGCGGTCGTGGTCGACGTCGACGTGTGAGGCCCGCGCTGGTCTGTGCGACGTGCCGGCAGGCTCGCTGAAGACTCACCTGCTGCGCGCTCGCGCTCTATAGAGTGCCAGCGGGGGGGTGGTCTTGATGGTGGAGCTGCGGGTCGAGTCCCCGACGGTTTCACCACGCTCAGTACGGATCGCCAGCATGCTGGTGTATGTCGTCGCGCTGACATGTTGGGTCAGGTTCGTCGGGCTGCCTAGACAGACCCTCCCGGCCTTCGCGTGGATCTGGCTCGCCACCATCGCCTGGAACGTCCGGGCACCCTTGCGGGCACACCTCGACTTCCCCCGGGACTGGTCGATACCGCTGGCGGTCCTGACGGTCTACCTCTACAGCCGGGGCCTGGCCGACGAGCTCGGCATCGTCGCTGTGCATGTGACCGCACCGATCGACGTCGACCGCTGGATGTTCGGCGGCACCCTGCCCACCGAGTATCTCCAGGCCAAGCTGTGCGGGGTCCCGTGCGAACGGTCCATGTCGCCCGAGTGGTACGACGTCGTGCTGACCACCGTCTACTACTCACACTTCTTCGTCGCGCTCACGACCGCATCGGTGCTTTGGCTGCGCAACCGGGACGCCTGGGTGAGGTTCATGCGGCGCTACCTCTCGCTCAGCGTCCTCGCCCTTGCCGTCTACATCACCTACCCGATGGCACCACCGTGGATGGCGGCGCAGAACGGCTTCCTGTCCGCGGACATCAGCCGGATCACCGGACGAGGCTGGTACGACCTCCACGACGGCAGCTTCCACCAGAGGTTCTCTGCCGTCGGGAACCCGGTAGCGGCGATGCCCTCGCTCCATGCGGCCATTGCCTTGTTCGTCGCGGTGTATGGCATCGTCCAGCTGCAGCACCGATGGCGCTGGCTGCTCCTGCTCTATCCGCTGGCGATGTCGTTCATGCTCGTCTACTACGCCGAGCACTACGTGATTGACATCATCGCCGGCTTCGCTGCCACCGGCCTCGTGCTGTGGGGGTGCGGGGTGTGGGAACGCTCCTTCTCCCGGACCGGGGCAACGTCCTAGTCAGCCCTTCCAGACCGGTGCGACATTCCTGCGGTAGCCGCGTCCGAAGATGCCGCCGATGATGGAGACCACCGGGCCGGGCACCTCCCGGGTCACGGCTTGCCGCTCCTCCGGCGACGCGCCGTCGAGCAGCCAGGCGAAGAACCGGCCGCCCCTGGCCGGGCTGACCCGTCCGAATGCCTTGCCCATGGCTTTCAGCTCCGGGGTGTCCCGCTTGGCCAGGTAGACGTCCTCGATCTCGGCCTCCTCGTGGTCGAGGTGCGCGACCGTCACGTCCTTCAGCTTCTGGCAGGCCTCCAGCGCTGCTGTGGACTCCTCGACGCCGGCCGTCTGCGTGAGCGCGCCGATCGCGGTGCCGGTCTCGGCCAGAGCTGCGGCCATGGCCTCGTGCTCGGCGTCCATGGTCGTCAGCAGTTCCTTGCTGACGCCCACCGCCTGGAGCGCCGGCCAGGCGATGGTGTGCTCGCCCTCGTGGTGGTAGGTGAGCTGGTCGTCGAAGTTCTCCCACGCGGTGCCGAGCTGTCGTGCCCTGGTCAGGTCGCCCGGCGGGAACGCGCTGAGTGCGGCGATGAACCTGTCCAGGTCGCGGCGGAACGCGCCGTGGATTGCCTTGTTCATGCTCATCTCGGCCATACCGCACACTCTAGGCGAGCGGGCCCCAACCGGTGCCGGCGTGCAAGGACCGGACTATCTGACGGCGGGGTCGTCCTCGGGTCGCCGCGGTTGCGGCAGAGACTCCTCCATGCGTTGCCGGGCCGACTCGCGCCGCCCGGTCGCGGGCACCAGCCGACCCACTCGGCCGAGACCGCGTGGCGGCATCCCCGAGTAGATCGCCTCGTAGGCGCCCGCCTCGACCCGGTACGTCTCGTGCCAGATGCCCACGTCTCCGCGGCTGTTGCGCACGCGCTGGTTGAACGCCCGCCAGGCCGGCCAGTGCCTGTGGTCGCGAGAGTTGGCGTAGCGCTCGAGGTCCTCGAAGCTGCGCCAGTACTGCACGATCAGCCCCATGCTGCTCTCGGCGCCCAGGAACCCGCTGGCCGGATAGGCCTCCAGCTCCTTGAGCATCCGCGGCATCGCCGTAAAGGTCGGCCACCAGGCCCGCAGCTTCCACGGCTTGTTCACCCTCATGCCGATCAGGAACACGACGAACGGGCCGTCGATCCTGGCCGCCAGCCGCTCCGGTCGTACCGCTCGCATGCCGCCTCCCGGGGTGTCCCCAGTTGAGGTCAGGATGCACCCTCGAGACTCCGCGGTCCAGCACGACGCAAGGTGACCATCCGTGCCTAGTTCGGTGCTGACCTCTCGGTCGTGGCCTTCAGCCCTGCCAGCCCCTTCTCGAAGTCCGGGCCGATCAGCTTGTCCATCGACTTGAAGATGCCCATCGCCTTGGTCATGAAGGTCTTCTTGCCAGTCATCGTCCAGGTGACCCGGGACCCGGGCCCCTCTGGCGCGATGGTGAACCAGGTGTCGTTGCGCGCCTTCCATGGCTTCTCGAAGACGAGGTCGATCTGGAGCCTCGAGGGCTCCGTCACGTCGGTGATCTCCATCCGGCCCTGACCTGCCTTGCGGTTGCCCGACCAGCCATAGACCGCGCCCGTACACGACTCGGCGCCGGAGTAGGTGCGCTGGAGCGCGGGGTCAAGGCCTTCCCACGGCGACCAGTTCGTCCAGTTGTGGAAGTCGGCGATCTGCTCGTAGATGCGTGCCGGAGGCGCATCGATCGTCGCCGAACGCTCCACGGTGTAGGTGTCTTCGGCCATGGCCGGGAGCGTAGTCCCGATCCCGCGGGCCCCTAGGATCGTGGCCGTGGGTGCGTGGACCGAGGTGGCCGCGGACGTGTTCCAGGCGCGCTATCAGCCCCTGGACGTCAGCGTCTGCGTCGTCCGCGGCGGGGACGGCCTGCTGGTCGTCGACACTCGCTCGTCGCACCGGGAGGCCGACGAGATCCGGGCAGACCTGCTGGCGCTCGGCGACCTGCCGGTGCGCTGGGTGGTCAACACCCACGCGCACTTCGACCACAGCTTCGGCAACCACAGGTTCGGGCCGGACTCCGACCTCGGCGCACCCATCTACGGCCACCAGCGGGTGCCCGCCCACCTCGAGGAGTACGAGGTGCCGATGCTCGCCCGTTGGGTCGAGGAGGAAGCCGAGCCGGTCGCTGACTGGCGCGAGGTCGTCATCACGCCGCCAAGCGTTCTCGTCGACGAGCGCGCGGTCCTCGACTGCGGTGAGCGCGAGGTCGAGCTGGTCCACCTCGGCCGGGGCCACACCGACAACGACCTGCTGGTACACGTCCCCGACGTCGCGACCTGGCTCGTCGGCGACGTGTTGGAGGAGTCGGGCCCGCCGATGTACGGCTCCGGCTGCTTCCCCCTCGAGTGGCCGGCCACCGTCGCCGCACTGCGAGAACGCCTGGACGAGGGAGCGACGCTGGTGCCGGGACACGGTGCGCCGGTCGGGCCGGCCTTCGCCGCGGACCAGGAGGCCGACCTGCGCGCGGTGGCCGACCTCATCACCTCGCTGTGGTCATCCGGGGTGCCCGTAGCGGACGCGGTGCGAGAGGGCGGCGCCCGGTGGCCCTTCCCAGCGGACGGGCTGGAGCCGGCCGTGGTCGCCGGCTACCAGCAGCTCATCGGCCAGGAGCGCTCGGCGGTCTACGATCGCCCGCATGCGTGAGCCCTTCGTGCAGGCCGCGACCCTCGAACTCGACGCGGACGCCGACCCGGCCGCGCTCGGGGGCGCGGTGACCGTCGCCCTGTGCGGGCACTGGGAGCACGACGGCGCCTGCCGCTGGCCGCATCACAGCCGCGTCGAGGACGTGGCCGGCGCGTTCGAGCTGCGGACCGTCTTCCTCGCCGGGCCCGACGAGGAGGCGGACGTGCGGGAGCGGATCGGCGCCGCGCTGGCCGGCGGGAGCCTCGAAGGCCCGCACCACCGGGTGAGCAGGTGGCGCGTCCTGGGCAACCGGTCAGCCGACCTCACACCGGCCGACGCCGAGCTGGCCGCCGGTATGGCCGACGGGCACGCCGGCCGATGACCGATGCCGACGACGGCCCGACGACGTTCCCGACCTCGATCGGGACCTCCGACGCGACCAGCATCACCCTGCTGGGCCAGGACCTCGCCGGCGATCTCATGGGCAGGGTCGGGTTCGGCGAGCTGGCGTTCTGGCTCGTCGCGCAGCGGCGCCCGAGCCCCTCCGAGCTGCGCGTCTTCGAGACCGTGCTGGTTGCCCTCGCCGACCACGGCTTCACCCCGACGGCCATCGCCGCCCGGCTGACCCTCCTGAGTGCGCCGGAGTCACTGCAGGGCGCGCTGGCAGCGGGACTGCTCGGAGGTGGTTCCCGTTTCCTGGGGGTCACCGAGGACGCGGCCCGGTTCCTCGCCACGGTGCTCGCCGACCACGACGGACCCCTCCCCGACGACGACGCCGGCTGGGACGCACTCGCCCTGCAGGCGGTCACCGACGCGAATGCCGCCGGTCAGCTCGTCCCGGGACTCGGCCACCCCGTGCACAAGCAGGGGGACCCACGAACCCCGGTGCTGTTGGGCGTCGCGCAGGAGGAAGGCCTGCGCGGTGCGCACCTGCGGCTGCTCGAGGCGGTCGGCCGGGTGCATCCCCGGGTGCTCGGCCGGACCCTGCCACTCAACGGCGCGGGCGTGTGCGGCGCCGCGCTCGCCGACCTCGGCCTGCCGGTTGACCTGTTGCGCGGCTTCGCACTGCTGGCACGGACGGCCGGGCTGCTCGGACACCTGGCCGAGGAGCAGCGGCGCCCGGTCGCCATGGACGTCTACATGACGGTGGAGCGCAACGCACGGCAGGTCCCGCCCGGCACCTGAGGTCGCTGTCCAGCCCGCCGCCGGCGGGCGGGCGCCGGCGGCGGTCAGCCGTCGGCCACGGGCAGCGATCGCACGAGGTCTACGAGCTCGTCGTGCCCGAGCAGGTCGGTCGGGCGCACGGTGCGGTTGGCCGCGATGTAGTGGAACGCGGCCCGGATGCGGTCGAGCGGCATGCCGCTCAGGTGGTGCCACGCCAACCGGTAGACGGCCAGCTGGACGGCCGCCACCTCGGCGTCGGCACCGGTCTTCGGCCGTCCGGTCTTCCAGTCGACGACGTCGACGAAGCCATCGGGGTCGTCGGCGAAGACTGCGTCGCAACGACCGCGCAGCAGCACGCCGCCGACCACCAGGTCGAAGGGGAACTCCACGTCGGCCGGGAGCCTGGACCACCACTCGCTGGCGCGGAAGGCGTCCTGCAGGGCCACCAGGTCGGCGTCGGGCTCGGCCGTGTCGTCGGCCGCACCCGGCAGCTCGTCGACGTCGAGCAGCCGTTGCTGGCCCCACAGCTGCTCGAGCCACACGTGGAACCGGGTGCCGCGGCGGGCGCTCGGCGCCGGGCGTCGCGGCAGCGGGCGGCGGATCTGGCGGGCCAGCGCGGCGGGGTCGCGACGCAGCTCGACGAGCTGGGACACCGACAGGTGACCGGGCAGCACGACCGTGGGCTCGCGGCGCGCCCTGGTCCGGGCCAGCTCCGCGAGCAGCAGGTCGGCCTCGGTCCGCCACGCCTGCACCTGGTCATCGGCATCGAGGGGCTCGTCGGTCGGGTGGCCGCACACCGCTCCGGCATCGGCGGCCCGGACCAGGTCCGCCGCGGCCTCGATGACCGCCCGGCGAGGGCCCAACGGGTCGAACGGCCAGGGCCGCTCGACCGGCACGCCGAGGACCGGGTTAGCAGCATCGTCGTCGGGCTCGTCGACCCACACCGCCACCTCGCCACCCCCCGCGGCGCACACGGCCCGCACCTCGTCGAGCAGCGACGAGGGTCCGCGCCGCTTGATGGTGGTGTCCCACCAGTAGCCCGAGCAGACCAGCAGGTGCCGGGCCCGCGTCACCGCGACGTAGGCCAGCCGGCGTTCCTCGAGGGCACCCCGTGCCCGGCACGCGGCCCGGAAGGCATCGACGGCACGTCGGGCCTCCTGCTCGTCGCCGGTGTCCTGCCAACTCAGCTCCGGCAGCTCACCGCGGTCGCCGCGAAGCGGGAAGGGCAGGGCGTAGAGCTGCTTGCTCCAGTCGGCCACCGGCTGCCCCTCGACCGGAAAGACCCGCTCGGCAAGACCAGCGACGAACACGGCGTCCCACTCGAGTCCCTTGGCGGCGTGCACGGTGAGCAGCTGCACCCGGTCGGCGTCGGGCTCGGCCACGTCGAGCTCGAGCCCACGCTCACGTTCCTCCGCGGTGTCGAGGTAGGCGAGGAAGGCCAGCAGCCCGGGATCCTCTCCGGACGCCACGAACTCCTCGGCCACCTCGACGAACCGGTCGACCCCGCGCAGCGCATCGGACGCCCGCACGTCGGGGCGCACGGCCAGCTCGACGTCGAGGCAGAGCGCGCGCACGACCGCGAGGACCAGCTCGGGCAACGGCTGACCGGTCCAGCGCCGAAGGCCGCGCAGCTCATCGCGCAGCCGGGCCAGCCGACGGTGGCCCTCGGGCGAGTAGGCAGCGGGGTCACCGAGGTCGTCGAGCGCGTCGACCAGGCTGCGCTCGTCGACCACGTCGTACTCGGGGTCGGTGCCACCCTCGAGCGGGTCATCCGGCCGCGCCCCGGCATCCCCCGCGGGCGCCGTGGACCAGGGGTGACGTACGGCGAGGTGCCGGGCGCGCCGGCCGAGCGCGTCGAGGTCACGGGGACCGAGCCGCCAGCGGGGCCCGGTGAGCAGGCGGACCACGGCGTTGCCGGCCGTCGGGTCGCCGAGGACGCGCAGCGTGCTCACGATGTCGACGACCTCAGGCTCGAGCAGCAGCCCGCCGAGGCCGACGACCTCGCAGGGCACTCCGCGGGCCCGCAGCTCGGCCTCCAGGCGCGGGAAGTGGGAGCGCTTGCGGGCCAGCACGGCGACCTGTCCCCACGGGACCGGGTCCTCGTCGCGACGGCCCAGGGCCGCGACCTGCTCGGCCACCCACCCGGCCTCGTCGACGACCGACTCGTGCAACGCGCACACGACCTGGCCGGTGCCCTTCCGGCCGGGGCCCGGGGTCAGCGGGCGGTCGTCGAGCCCGCGAACCGGGATGCCGCGCGCCACCTGGTTGGCTACCGCGAGGATCGCCTCGCCGTTGCGGAAGCTGACCGACAGGCCGCTCGCGTCCGCGCCGTCGCCGGGTCCGGCGAAGTCGCCCAGGAACCGCTCGAGGTTGCCGGCGCTGGCGCCGCGCCAGCCGTAGATGGACTGCCGCGGGTCGCCCACCGCCGTGACGGGGTGGCCGGAGTAGAGCGAGGTCAGCAACACCCGCTGGGCCTCGCCGGTGTCCTGGTACTCGTCGAGCAGCACCGCACCGAAGCGGGCCCGCTCGATCTCGCCGACCTCGGGGTGGGCGCGAGCGATGCGGGCCGCGACCGCGACCTGGTCTCCGTAGTCCATCGCACCGCGCTCACGCTTGAGCGTGGTGTAGCGCTCGACCATCGGGAGCAGGGCGAGCCTGGCGTCGAGGGACCCGATCAGCTCGGCGACGGGTTTCGGCGGCGACGCGCCCTTCTGGTCGGCCGCGCGCGGCAGCGCCGTGAGGTGCGCCCGCGCGACCTGGGTGAGCGCCCGGATCTCGTCGGGATCCCGCAGGTGCTCCGACAGCTCGCCGGCCAGCGTCAGCACGTCGCCGGTGACGGTGCTGGCCGCGCGGTCGACGGCATCCATCGGCCCAGCGTGTGACTCGACGACGAGCGAGGAGTACTGCCAGGAGATCGCCTCCCCGACGAGCCGAGTCGTGGGCTCGAGCCCGATGCGCAGCGCGTGCTCGCCGACCAGCGACGCGGCGTAGGAGTGGTACGTGGACACCGTCGGCTCGCCGGCAGCGAGGGCGGCGGCCACCCCGTCGGTCAGGAACGGTGCCCGGTCGTGCTCGGCCCGCAGCCGGCGCAGCATGCGACGCACCCGCTCACCGAGCTCGGCCGCGGCCTTGCGGGTGAAGGTCAGGCCGAGGACCCGGTGTGGCTCGACGAGGCCGTTGGCCACCAGCCAGACGACCCGCAGGCCCATCGTCTGGGTCTTGCCCGAACCGGCCCCCGCGACGACGACATGGGGCCGCAGCCGCGCCGCGACGGCCGTCTCCTGCTCCGGGGTCGGGGGGAACCGCTCGCCGATGCGGGCCGCGACCTCGCGGGGGCTCAGGCGCGGGGCCGACTCGCCGTACGACGGGGAGGGCTCGAGCCCCGGGATCGTCTGCTGCGTCACGAAGTCACCGTCCGGCCCTCGTCCTGGACGGGACAGCTGGTGCGGACCGGGCAACGGTTGCACAGCTCGTTGTCGACGGCCCGGAACGCGGACCCGGCCATGCCCTCGGCCACATCGGCCACCAGCGCCCGGGCCCAGCCCGGATCGGGGTAGGTGGCGAGCGCGTCCTGGCCCTGCAGGCGGTGCCGGTCGACGAACGCGCCCTTGCCGACCTGGAGCAGCTCGGCGCCGCCGCTCACGTGCAGGCCGTGCTCGGCGAACCCGCCCGCCTCCACCGCGAGCTGGTAGGTGGCCAGCTGCGCGTGCCCGGCCAGGTCGCCGTCGGGGACCTTGCTCGAGCCGGTCTTGAGGTCGACGACGACCGCCCGGCCGAGGTCGTCCCGCTCGATCCGGTCGACCCGGCCGGCCACGACCGCCCGGCCCACCGCGGCGCGGAAGTCGACCTCGGTGGCGACGACCTCGCGGGAGTTCTCGGCCAGCCACCTGGCGAGCCGGCCGACCATGCGGCGCGCCTTGGCGGTCTCCTGGTCGGCGACCCATCCGCGGCCGAGGTCGACAGTGGGCAGAAGGGCATCGAGCCGGGCCAACAGCGCTTCCTCGGTCGCGGTCTCGTCGTCGAGCGCTGACTCGGCCACCGCGTGGACAAGGGTGCCGACGCCCTGCTGCGCGGTCGTGCTCTCGGTGCCGCCGACGTGCTCGAGGAACCATCGCAGCTCGCACCGGGTGAACGACTCGACCTTCGACGGCGACACCCGCACCTCGTCGTCGGCATCGTGGACCGGCCGGTCGTCGGACAGCTCGGCCAGTCCCCACCAGCTGGTGGGTGCGGCGCCCCGGGCACCCCCGGACGCCAGCCGGGCCAGCTCGACCGCCGCCCCCCGCCGCCGGCCGTCATCCACCTGGTCGGGGTCGCCCAGTGCCTGGCGCAGCTCGGCGACCAGGCCGGCGAGGCTCAGGGGTCGTCCCACGACAGTCACCGGTCGGCCGGTGTCCTCCGCCGAGGGGAGCGGGTCGATCTCGTCGAGGAACCGCGACGGGGCGAGCCCTTCCCGCTCGCTGGTGACCGCCGTCACCAGCAGCCGGCGACGGGCACGGGTGACCGCGACGTAGAACAGCCGCCGCTCCTCGTCGAGCAGCCGCGTCAGCGTGGTGACCGCGGCCACGTCGGCCGGCAACGCCTCGGCACCCGGACGCAGCAGGTCGACCAGCGACTCGGCTCCCAGGAAGGACCCGCGCGACCGGGTCGAGGGCCAGGCACCCTCCTGCACGCCCGCGACACACACGACGTCCCACTCGAGGCCCTTGCTCGCGTGGGCGGTCAGCACCCTGACCGCCTCGCCGCCGGGTGCCCGCGCCGCGAGCGAGTCGGCAGGGATCTGCTGACCCAGGAGGTGGTCGAGGAACACCTCGGAGCGCGCCCCCGGCAGCCGGTCGCAGAACCGCGCTGCGGTCTCGAACAGGGCGACCACCGCGTCGAGGTCGCGGTCGGCGGCCGCGCCGGCCGGGCCGCCCTCGAGGCTGGCGCGCTCCCAGCGGTCGGCCAGTCGGGACGCGGACCAGACCTTCCACAGCACCTCCTCGACGCCGGCACCGTCCCGCCCGGTCTCGTCGCGGGCCACCGCGAGCAGGCGAGAAACCCGCTCGGCGGGGCGCGCGGCACGGGACTCGACCGCCACGAGGACGCGGGGGTCGGTCAGGGCCTCGACGAGCAACGGGCCGGAGGCGCGGCGGCCGCCCGCGGCGAGCTCGGCCCGGCGGAGCTCCTGCCGCAGCCGCCGGAGCCCGATCACGTCGGCGCCACCGAGCGGCGACGTCAGCAGGTCGACGGCAGCGGACTCGTCGAGCCGGCCGGGGTCGACGACGCACTCGAGCAGCCTGAGCAGCGGGCGCACGGCCGGCTGCTCGACGAGCGGCACCTCCTCGGACGCAACGTCGACGGGGACGCCGGCCGCCCCGAGCGCCCGGCGCAGCACCGGCAGGGCCCGCACGGTCGAGCGCACCAGCACGGCCATCTGCGACCAGGGCACCCCGTCGACCAGGTGGGCCTCGCGCAGCCGGGCCGCGACGTGCGCGGCCTCCTGGGTCTCCGACCGCAGCAGCGCCACCTCGACCTCGCCGGCGGGCAGTCCGTCGGCGGGCACCAGCCCCCGGTGCTCCCCGCGGCCGCCGAACCGCGTCGCAACCCGCCGGGTCGCTGCCAGCAGGCCGGCGCCGCTGCGCCGGCAGGTCCGCAGCGACGCCACGGGCGCGGGCGCGCCACCGCGGGTGCGGAAGACCTCGGCGAACCGCTCGATGCCCGACACCTCGGCCCCGCGGAAGCCGTAGATCGACTGGTCGGGGTCTCCCACGGCCACCAGGTCGCGGCCGTCGCCGGCCAGCAGGCGCAGGAGCTCGACCTGGGCCGGGTCGGTGTCCTGCAGCTCGTCGACGAACACGACCTGCCGCGCCTCGCGCTCCCGCGCGAGCAGCGCAGGATCGGCGAGCCAGAGCCCCACGACCGCCCGGATCAGCTCCGCAGGGTCGAAGGCGGCCGCGTCGCGGAACGCGGTGACGTCGCCGTACTGCCGCATGAACCGCGCCGCCGCCCGCCAGTCATCGCGCCGGCGCTCGCGGCCCAGCCGGTCGAGGTCGCGCGGGGTCAGCCCGCGCTCGTAGGCCCGCATCATCAGGTCGCGCAGCTCCTGCACGAACCCGCGCGTCTTCAGCGCCGGGTGCAGCCGCGGTGGCCACGCGGTCGCACCGGCCAGGATGTCGCCGTCGAGCAGGTCGCGGATCACGAGGTCCTGCTCCGGGCCGGACAACAGCCGCGGCGCCCGGTCGCCGCGCAGGGCCGCCTCGCGCCGCAGCACCCCGAATGCGTAGGAGTGGAAGGTGCGCGCCAGCGGGTCCTTGGTCGCCCGCCCGAGTCGCGCGGTGATGCGCTCGCGCAGCTCGGCGGCCGCCTTGCGGGCGAAGGTGAGCACCAGCACCTGCTCGGGGTCGTGGCCTCGCTCGATCCGGGCAGCCACCGCCTCCACCAGCGTCGTCGTCTTTCCGGTGCCCGGCCCCGCGAGGACAAGCAGCGGGCCTCCCGGGTGGTCGACCACGGCGCGCTGGGCCGGGTCGAGTGCCATGGGCACGACCGGCCGCGCGACGGGACGGACAAGGCGGTACATGCGGCCCATCCCACCACGCAGACCGGACACAACCCCGACCCGCAACTCGCGGCCGAGCATGGACGAGCACCGCGTCGCTTTCCGCGGCGGATGGACGACGTCAGCGGCCGTCCCAGCGGGCCCGGCGCATGTCGACCCGGGTGCCGTCCGGACGCATCACCACGTCCTCCGACCGCAGCTGCGCCAGGCACTCCGCCTCCTTGCCCGGCGGCGGCGACCCGTCGGCGTGGATCACCCGCCACCACGGAAGGTCCCCGTGGCTGCGGGACATCACCTGGCCGACCTGGCGCGGCCCGCCCGCGCCGAGGTACTCCGCGATGTCGCCGTACGACATCACCCGGCCGGCCGGGATGGACTCGACGACGCGCAGCACCTGCTCGTCGTACGGCTCGGGATCCGGTTGTTGCTGCATCGTCAGGCCAGCCCGAAGCGCTCGCGGGCGAGGTCCCGCACCGCCACGACGTCGCCCATACGGCCAGAGCCTAGAACGGCAACAGGCGACCGCTCGGCGTGCGGAGGTCGAGCGACGCCGGTGACCTGACGACCACCGGTCGGGGTCTCGTGCTGACTCTGGCCACGTCGCCCACTCCCCTCCTCCTGCGGGCGTACGAAGAGATGACGCAGTTGGGACGGGTGAGGTTCGCGACTGATGTCAGTTCTTCGGCATGTGGCTGACGGATCCGCTGAGCCTCAGAACGCGTCGTCGACCGCCGCGGCGCACGGGTCGGCGAAGGACACCGGGCCGTTCGTGACGACCAGCGGCAGGTCGCCGACCGGCACCACCTGGGTGCGCATGACACCGAGCACCCGGGTGCTCAGCCGGATCGTGCTGACCTGGCTGACCTTGCCCTCCACCCGGTCCGTGCACGAGGGCACGCGGAACTCGAGCACCATCGCCGCCTCCTGGCCGGGCCTGAGCGTCAGGTGCTGCTGCGTCTCGAGGGGGGTGACGCTGATCCGGTCGGAACCCGGCGGTGGCGGCGCGAAACTGATCCGTTCGACCCAGGCGAACACCGACTCGCGGGTGGGCGAGAGCCCGAGCAGGGTGACCGGCATCGGTCCGGTGTTGAGCACCTTGCTCGTCAGGCTGAAGCGCCCGCCCGGGACTGCGTCGGCGACGTAGCGGGTTTCGGCGACCCCGTCGTCGACCCGCTCGACGCCCCGGCCCAGGTAGGTGACCCCCCCACCGGAGATCGCACCCCGGTGGGCCAACGCGAGCCATCCCACGACCACCCCGGCGACAAGTACGGCCACGACCAGCGGCGTCAGCCGCCGCCGCCACGTGCCGCGTCGCGCCGCGACGGTGGGAGCGAGGCCGACCGGCGTCGGGACGTCGGGGACGGTCCGTGCCATGCCGCCATCCTCCCCGACGCCGACGGCGGGCGGGTCGGAAGGGAGGCGGTCAGTAGGTCGGCAGCGACGGGTCGATCTGGTTGGCCCAGGCGATGACGCCGCCACCGACGTGCACCGCGTCGGAGAACCCCGCACCCTTGAGCACCGCCAGCGTCTCGGCCGAGCGCGCGCCGGTCTTGCAGTGCAGCACCACCGGCTTGTCCTGCGGCAGCTCGCCCAGCACCTCCCCGGAGAGGATGCGGTCCTTGGGGATCAGCGTGGCGCCGGGGATCGAGACGATCTCGAACTCGTTCGGCTCACGGACGTCGACGAGGTAGAAGTCCTTGCCGGCGTCGATCATCTCCTTGAGGTCCGTGACGGAGATGGTCGAGTCCCTCGCCGCGTCGGCGGCCTCGGGGCTGATGGTGCCGCAGAACGCCTCGTAGTCGATCAGCCCGGTCTCCAGGGTGATCTCCGGGTTCTTGCCGCAGACCACGCACTCCGGGTCCTTGCGGACCTTGACGTTGCGGTACTGCATCTCCAGCGCGTCGTAGACGGTCAGGCGCCCGACGAGCGGTTCACCGATGCCGGTGATGAGCTTGATGGCCTCGTTGACCTGGATCGAGCCGATCGACGCGCACAGGACGCCGAGCACGCCGCCCTCGGCGCAGGACGGCACCATGCCGGGCGGAGGGGGCTCCGGGTAGAGGCACCGGTAGCAGGGGGCACTCCCACCGGGGGCCGCAGCCCAGAAGACGCTGGCCTGCCCGTCGAACCGGTAGATCGAGCCCCACACGTAGGGCTTGCCGAGCAGCACCGCCGCGTCGTTGACGAGGTAGCGCGTCGCGAAGTTGTCGGTGCCGTCGACGATCAGGTCGTACGGCGCGAAGATCTCCATGACGTTGGACGAGTCGAGTCGCTCCTCGTGCAGCACGACGTCGACGAACGGGTTGGCCTCCTGGATCGACTCCTTGGCGGAGACGGCTTTCGGCGTCCCGATGTCGGACTGGCCGTGGATGATCTGGCGCTGCAGGTTCGACTCGTCGACGACGTCGAAGTCGATGATGCCGAGGGTGCCGACGCCGGCCGCCGCCAGGTAGAGCAGCGCCGGTGACCCGAGGCCGCCCGCCCCCACCACCAGGACCTTGGCATTCTTCAGCCGTTTCTGACCGGTCATGCCGACGTCGGGGATGATCAGGTGCCGCGAGTAGCGGCGGACCTCGTCCACGGTCAGCGCAGGCGCGGGCTCGACCAGGGGCGGCAGCGACACGGGGCAACTCTCCTCGTACGGCGTGGTGCAGCGTCACCTAGGGCAAACGGTGTCATGCCGCGTCCGATTCCCCGGCGTCGGGGGTCCCACCTGCCGAGACGCACCGGGCCCACCCGACGGCCACCACCTGCCAGCATGAGGGCATGCCTGCTGACCGCCCGGTGGTCGGGATCACCTGCTACGTGGAGCAGGCACGGTGGGGTGTCTGGGACCTGCCGGCCGCGGTGCTGCCGTTCCGCTACGTCGAGCGGGTCGAGGCGGCCGGGGGCCTCGCGGTGCTGCTGCCGCCCCGGTCGGACGGCGTGGCCGAGGTGCTCGACCGGCTGGACGCCGTGGTGTTCGCCGGCGGCGCCGACATCGACCCCACCGCCTACGGAGCCGACTCGCACCCCGAGACCACCGGGCTGCGGCCGGATCGGGACGCCGGCGAGCTCCCGCTGATGCGGGAGGCGCTCGGACGCGACCTGCCGGTGCTCGGGATCTGCCGGGGCATGCAGGTCATGGCTGTGGTCCGCGGCGGATCGCTGGTCCAGCACCTTCCCGACGTCGTCGGGCACGACGGCCACCGACCCTCCCCGGGAGTCCACGGGCGCCACGACGTGCGACTGGACCCGGGCAGCCGGGCCCGGGCCGTGCTCGGCGACCGGGTCACGGTCCCGTCGTACCACCATCAGGGGCTGGACTCCCCCGGCTCGCTGACCGTCACCGGCTGGGCCGAGGACGGCACGCCCGAGGTGGTCGAAGACCCCGACCGGCGGTTCGCGCTCGGGGTCCTCTGGCACCCGGAGGCTGCCGAAGACCTACGGCTGTTCGAGGCACTGGTCGGCGCCGCCCGTTCCTGATGCTGCTAGGTGTGCTTCATCCTCGAGACCAATAGATGGGAACGCGGCTCTCTACGATTTCGGTGTGATGGATCCGGCTCGAGTTCGTGGCACCCGCGCGGCGGCCGACGGCTCGGTCAGCCCCGTGGCGCCGCTGGAGCGCTGTCCCGGTTGCGCCGCGGTCCTTCCTGCGCAAGAGGGGCGCGCTCACGACTACATGACTGGGTCTGCTGCCTGCTGGGGCGCCTACGGGAAGCTTCTCGCGGCGCAGTACAACGACCCGAAACGGATGCAGTTCCACCAGCTCGTCGTCGACTCCTACGCGGTCCAGCACCCAGGGGGCGACGATCCTCGGGCGGTGCGATCGGTGGGCATTCATCTCATGACGCTCTGCCTGTTCCTTGAGCACGGCTCCGATCCGGCCCTGGGCACGGGGCGGCACAAGCGCATGGTCGAGCGGCCGGTCTTCCACCGGCTCATACCGCCGGGGCAGCGCGGTCGCCTGAGCTGCCTGGACGTCCCCGTCCGTGGACCGGTGCCCGCGGCGCGATCCAGTGTCTACGTCTGGGCGAAGGACGCGTGGGCTGCATGGAGTGCCATCACGGCACAGTCCGCACCTGGCTGATCAGCTCTGGTCTGCTAGCTGATGGCAGCCTTCGCTGATGCGCTCGCGCAAGCAATCAAGGTTGCGGATCACGGGAGGCGTGATGAGCACGGTAGTGATGCACAACGTGGTGTCGGTGGACGGTTTCATCGCCGACGACAAGGACGACATCGGCCCGCTGTTCGACTGGTACGGCAACGGCGACGTCGAGGTGGCCGAGGGCAACCCGGCCAGGGTGTCCCAGGCGTCAGCCGACTACATCCGGCCGACGTTGGAGGACGTGGCCGCCGCGGTCGCGAAGGCGAAGGAGCTCGCGGGCGACCGCAGCGTCGGGGTGGCCGCGGGCGACGTCGGCGGGCAGGCCCTCGCGCTGGGACTGGTGGACGAGGTGGCAATGGATGTCGTGCCGGTGGTGTTCGGCTCCGGCAAGCGGTACTTCGGACCGGTCGACGGCCAGCACCTGCTGGAGGACCCCGACGTGGTCATCCGGGGCGACCGGGTGCTGCACCTGCGCTACCGGGTTCGCCGCTGAGGAGCGCGACGCGGCACTCAGCGACGTTCGGGTGAGTCGGCGAGCAGCTCGTCGATCTCGGTGACAATGCCGTCGGCGAGGGGTCCGTGAGCCAGGGCGGCGGCATTCTCCTGTGCCTGCTCCTGGGTGCGGGCGCCCGGGATGGGCACCACTCCCAGCCCCAACAGATAGCTCAGCGCGCCCTGGGCGAGGGTTCGACCGCCCGAGGTCAGCAGCTCACGAACCGACGCCAGCCGGTCCAGCCACTCAGGCATGGATGCCTCGTCGAAGTAGTCCCACCAGGGAGTGTCGAGCCGGACGTCCCCGGCGGCCGGGCGACGCGTGACGTCGTACCCGCCCCCGAGCAGGCCCATGGCCAGTGGCGAGCGGGCAAGAACCGCCAGTCCGCATTCTCGCGCCGCGTCGAGCACGGCGTCGGTTCGTCCGAAGACGTTCACCTGTGTCTGCACCGCCACGACCCGCGGCGCTCGCGCGAAGACACGCACGATGTCGGGCGCGTCGACAGTGGTGCCGTACCACCGCACTGTTCCTTCGTCGGCCAGCGTCTCGAGCACGGCGACCACGTCCTCGGCCTGGGCCGCGGTCGTCACGCCGCCGTGCAGTTGGTAGACGTCTATGACGTCCACGCCGAGCCGGCGCAGGCTCGCCGCGCACGCACGGCGTACGCCGGCGGCCGTGACGTCCGTGCCGCCACCGGTACGGGTGGCCTCGTCGGTGAGGTTGCCGAACTTCGTTGCGACCGTCACCTCGGATCGGACGGATGCCGGCAGCGCGCCCAGTGCGCGGCCGAGCACCCGCTCGCTGTGCCCGGCGCCGTAGCAGTCGGCGGTGTCGAACAGCCGAACCCCTGCGTCGACGGATGCGTGCACGGCTCGGACGCTGACATCGTCGTCGACCTCACCCCACCCGGCGGGTCGACCGTCGAATGTCCACGGGCCGCCGATGGCCCAGGTGCCCATGCCGAGTGCGCTGGTGTCGGGCCCTCGGGCACCAAGCCTCGTCCGCCCGGTCCAGGTCGTCGTGGTCGCCGTCATCGCATGTCCTTTCTCGGCGGGGGGTCTTCGCCGTGCTCGGCCGCGGTGTAGGCGGCCACCTTCCAGTCGATGAGCTCGAGGTCGGCGTGCAGCTGGCGCAGGTCCGCACGCACCCGTTCGCGGTGGGCGCGCAGCAGCGCGAGCCGACCACTCAGGGTGGTGTCGTCGCCGCTGCGCGCGAGGCGGCTGAACTCGCGGACGGACTCGATCGGCATGCCGGTGCGCCGGAGCGCGACCAGCACGTCGAGCAGCCCGAGCGCGCCGGGGTCGAACAGCCGCCGCCCGGCCGGGCCGCGGGGTAGGTCGCCGAGCAGCCCCGCGCGGTCGTAGTAGCGGAGGGTGTCCACGCTCAGCCCCGACCGCCGCGCGGCCGCCCCGATGCCCACGCGGCCGTCTGTCGTCGTCATGGCGACAACCCTGCAACCTGGAGTGCACTCCAGGTCAAGGGCGCACGGCAGCTGATGCTCATCCCGGCAGGTCAGGGAGTTCGTCGACCGTTCGTGCGCCTTGGGTGTGGAGGGCGCCGGCTCGCTGGTGGCCTGACAGGCTGGTCGGCATGGACGGATCCGAGGAGGCGCCGGCCACGGCGAGTCGTGGGCGAACGGTCAGGCATCCCCTCGATGCCCTGGCGCAAGCGTGGATGGTGTCCACCAGTCGGCGCGTGCCTCGCGACACGGTGCCGTGGCTGGTCGGCCCGGCCGCCGGCTCGGATGTCGTCGGCCACGGGTGGGTCGAGCGAGAGGCGGCTGCGATCGGCGGGCGAACCAGCGGCGGACCCGGCCACGGGCTGCTGCCCTCCTTCGCGGCGCTGAAGGGGTCGGGGTTCGATCCGGCCGACGTGGACCCACGTATTGCCGACTTCTACGAGCGGACCGCGAGGTGGCGCCTCGATCTGTGGTCCGAGTGGTCACCGGTTGCCTGGCCGTTCGGGCGGGTGATTGCCGCGATGTGGAGCCAGCGCCTACAACAGTTGAGCCTGCCGATGCGGCCGCTGGACGTCTCCTTCGGGATGGACAGCTCTGTGGTGCACCTGCACGACCGGGATGGCGAGGTGGTGGGTGCCGCCTGGCTGCGCACCATGCGCAAGACCGGCGCCACGATCTACAGCGGTCTCTACGGCACCGCCACCCTGCCGGGCAGCACGCAACCGAGTGTGCGGGTGGTCTTCCCACTGCCCCTCGGTTCTCTCCCGGTCTTCCTATCACCCTCCGGCGACGGGCGCGGCGGCCTGCACCTGCGGTCACCGATCGGCAGATTCGGTACCGACGGCGCCTACCTCGTGCTCGAGCGCGGTGACCACACCCTCAACGTGCGGCGCATCCCGATCGCCGAGCACTTCCACCTCTACGTCGACGGGGACGGCGACGTGCGCACCGACCACTCCCTGCGGCTGTGGAGCATCCCCGCCGTCAGACTCCACTACCGGATGCGCTCGGACACTCACCAGACAGCCTGACGGACGCAAGGACTTGTTCACTGAGATCGCGTACGACGTTGACGAGGCGGTGCGGGGCGTGCATAGAACCGCCGCCAGTTGAGCACCAGGCCACGTCAGGCATGACAGTGACTTCCTAAGTAACGGCGCGCCGGGGGCCCTCAGGGCAGACAATGGCCTGATAGATCACGAGGGCGACGTGACTCATGTCGACCCGTGGTTCGCCCAACGCCAAAGCGACTGCTTGAGAGGGGTCGGGTCCGCAGCAGGTTCGCGATCACCGTGTGACGTCCCGACACATCACTGCCGAGACGCCTCGCCACCACCCGTTCCCACCGGCTGAGAGAAGCCCATGACTGCGACAACCAGTGACCCACCGGTGCCCGGCCAGCACGAAACGGTTTCACCGCCCGGCGCGGAAGGTTCGGCGAGTCTCACTGGCAGGACCTACACACGTCTGATCGGAGGCCTCTTCCTGGCGGGGTTCGTCACGTACGGGGCCGGCTTCGCCCTGGTCAGCTCCGTGGTGGACACGCCCGAACTCCTCTCCCGCGTCTCCGCTCACCAGACCACCCTGGTACTCGGCGCCTTCCTCATGCTCTTGAACACCGCCGTAGACATCGGCAAGGCCGTGCTGTTCTTCCCGATCCTTGAGAAGCACGGCAGGCGGACCGCCTTGACCTACCTATCCGCAATGGTCTTCGAGGTCGCCCTGCTGGCAGTCGGCGCTCTCTGTCTCCTCGCGTTGGTTCCGCTGGCGGGGCAGGTCGATGCGGGGCAGGTCAACGCCGACCTGGCGCAGTCCCTCGGCTCGCTCGCGGTGGACTCCAACGCGATGGCGTACCAGATTGGCCAGGCGGGGCTCGCGTTCGGGGCCTTCTTCCTCTGCGTCCTGCTTTACCGGACGCGCCTCGTTCCCCGGTTCCTGGCGATGTGGGGCATGGTCGGTTACGTGGTCCATTTCACGGGCGCCGTTGCCGAGATCTTCGGCAGCCACGTCAGCCTGGTCCTGCTCATTCCGGGCGGGCTGTTTGAGTTGACGTTCGGGGTCTGGCTGCTCATCAAGGGTGTCCGCATCGAGCAGCATTCTCAGGGTTCGTAACGGCATGGTGGTGACCGATCAGGGTCCGATGGCCAACAGGACGGTGCTGATCACCGGCGCAACCGGAGGCATCGGCAAGGCGACCGCCCTGGGCCTGGCCCGTCTGGGTGCGCGCGTCGCGATCACCGGTCGCGACCGCATGCGTACGGACGCGGCGACTGATGAGGTCAGCGCAGCCGGCGGACAGGTGGACTCTTTCGTCGCTGATCTGTCCTCGCAGGCAGAGGTCCGACGGCTGGCGGACGAGGCGCTAGAGCGCCTTCCTCGGATCGATGTCCTCGTCAACAACGTCGGGGGCTACTGGAACACCCGGAGGATCACCCCCGACGGCCTCGAGCACACCTTCGCGGTCAACCACCTGGCGCCCTTCTTGCTCACTAACCTGCTGCTCGACCGGCTGAGGCAGAGCGCCCCGTCCCGGATCGTGACCGTCGCATCGAACGCCCAGAGACTCGGTCACATCGACTTCGACGATCTCCAAGGTGAACGCTCCTACTCCGGAGCACGCGCCTACAACCAGTCCAAGCTCGCGAACGTCATGTTCACCTACGAGATCGCCCGCAGGCTCTCGGCTGGCGACGTCACTGCCAGCGCTGTCCACCCCGGTCTCGTGAGGACGTCGTTCGGAGCCGAGGATCCCAGCCGCTCCCAACGCCTGCTCGTCCCCTTCGTGCGCGCGTTCATGGCGTCACCGGCGCGAGGCGCTGCGACCTCGATCCAACTCGCCTCCGCGGCAGCCCTCCAAGGCCGCACGGGGCTGTACCTCACGAAGGGCGGGCCGCAGAGGTCGTCCAAACGCAGCTACGACGAGACGGCTGCGGCACGCCTTTGGCAGGTCAGCGCCGACCTGGTCGGCCTGCCCGCAGCGGGTTGACGACGGAAACGCGATTTATCGCTGGCGCGCCGGCGATCCTGGCGCTGGCTGCCTGCGGCATTTTCTTGGTTCCGCGCCCCACATCCTGGCCGACGACCGCGCACCGGCACTGCCACACCGCTCGCGGCTCGAGAAAGATCGCTAGTGACCGAGAGCGGTGGTTCGCGTGCGGCTACGGCGTGACGGCGGGAGCGATCTGTTGATCCACCAGGGTCATGAAGGAACTGCTGCTGAGGCGGGGGACGTCCGGGACCGTGCTGGAAACCACAACGACGAGATCGAGGGCAGGGACGACCTCGATGAGCTGACCGCCGAAGCCGGCGGCCGCGAAAGCATCGAAGCCGCTGGCGGTCGTGACCCACCACTGGTACCCGTAGTCGCTGGCGGACCCGTCGCTGGTAGCGACCTGAGCTCGGGTCGACTCGGTCACCCATCGGGACGAGACGATCTGCTCGCCGTGCCAGCTCCCGTCGTCGAGCATGAGTTGCCCGATCTTGGCCATGTCCGGGGCGTTGATCTTCAGATAGGTGTGTCCGAGATGCAGTCCTTGCGGGTCGACGGGCCACGCGAAGGATGCCGCCTCGTAGACCGGCAGGTTTTCGATGACTGCAAGGGGCTCCGCGGCAGGATCGGTACTGATGCCCAGTGGGTCGAACAG
>JBOGDY010000009.1:0-22485 GCA_050742955.1 Actinomycetes bacterium
ACTCCCGCCGAGGGGTGCCCGCCGGGCTCATCACGCGGGTGGCCTCGTCGTCGGACCGGTGGTCGGGGGCACGGCCGCCGCGCGACCAGCCCTCCGGCCACTGACTCACGCCGGCCCGGCCCGCATATCGATGTCGTTCACGCCTGGAACGGTACCCCTGCCGCCCATGACCGATGCCCCCGCGGGCCGCCGGCCACCGGGGCGAGTGGGGGCTAGCCGCAGGGGTCGTCGTCCGCGGTCCGCGGTCTCGCGGGCGCGGCTGCGCCGGTGCTGGCTGGCCGTGCCACGACCCGGACCGCACGGGCACCGTCGTACGACGAGCCGACCACGACCTGCAGCGTCCGACCGAGGCCGACCACCTTCTCCAGGCGAGCGCCGGGCAGCGCACGGGCCAGGGTCTTGATGCTCTCCGTGTAGCGCGCGTCGTAGCGGATCACGGTGCGGCGAACGTCCGTGGTGGTCCAGTTCTGCGCCGGGCCGGCGGCGGCGAAGCCCGTTGCGGTCAGGTCGCGCGTGGCCGTCGAGCCGAGGCCGTCGATCCCGGCACCGTTGTAGACCTGGACCCGGACCTGGGACGGGGGCACGGTCGGGGACGCCGCGTTCCGGCGCTCCCGGCGCGCGGGCGCCCGGTCGTCGCGCAGCGACGCGAACAGGCCAGCCGCCGCACGCTCGTCCCAGAGGGCGACAGCGCCCACGTCGCCGGACCGGTGGGACGGGTCGGCGATCGGGACCGTGAGGAACCGGACCTGCCTGCCGGACAGGTGGCGCGACCTGGTCGCCAGCTCCACGAGCTCGCGCCGCTCCAGGTCGGGGTCGGCCCGGACCGCGCCCAGCGCGGCGTCGAGGAACCGGACGAGGACCCGCGGGTCCAGCAGCACGTCCCTGCTGGTCACCCGGTGCGCCATCGCGGCCAGGAAGCGCTGCTGACGCTCGATGCGGCCGAGGTCGGCGCGGGCGTCGAGGTTGCGGGCCCGCACGTAGGCCAGCCCGGTCTCCCCGTCGACGTGGCTGACTCCGGCGGGCAGCCGCAGGCCCGCCTTGCGATCGCGCAGCTTCGTGGGGGAGCACACGGTGACACCGCCCACCGAGTCGACCAGCCGCTCGAACCCGAGGAAGTCGACCTCGAGGTAGTGGTCCATGCGCAGGCCGGTGCTGCGCTCGACGGTCGCAACGGTGAGAGGGGCCCCTCCGGCGGAGTAGGCCGCGTTGAGCTTGTCACGGCGCTCCGGCACGGTGTCGCCGTCGTCGGTCCGGTGCTCGGGGATCGTCACGTAGGAGTCGCGCGGCAGGCTCACGACCGTCATGCCCTCGCGCTCGGCGGAGACGTGCACCACCATCATGGTGTCCGCGCGCCGGCCGGCGGCGGTGCGCTCGTTGCCGACGTGCAGTCGCCTCTGCTCGGCCTTGGTCATGCCGGTCCGCGTGTCCGAGCCGACCAGCAGGAACGTCGTCGCGCCGGCCGCGTCCGGGGCCGGCCGGTCGGTGACGCCGCTGAACGCGTCGACCCGCTCGATCCCGGCGTCGGACCAGGCGAGCAGCCCGTAGCCGGTGCCGCTGACCAGCAGGACCAGGCCCGCCAGCGCGAGCGCCATTGCCATGGCCAACGCCGGGAGCATGCGGCGGGCCACGCCCCGCGACGTGGGCATCTCGGACCTCCGGGTCGGTGGCTGGCCAGCCGGCGGCCGCCGCTGCGACGATGCTAGGCGGGCGCCCGGTCCTGCAGCGGCAGCCACGCCGCCCGGCGCCGGGCCGCTTCGCTACGGTGTGTGGCAGCCATGGCAGCCGCATCCCCCACGCCCGAACCCCCGTCCGAATCGGCCCCCGGCCGCCCCGGGGTCTCCATCGTGATGCCGGTCCTCGACGAGGAGCGTCACCTGCGTACGGCGGTGGGTCGGGCGCTGGCGCAGGACTACCCGGGCGAGCTCGAGGTCGTGATGGCTCTCGGGCCGTCCCGCGACCGCACCGACGAGATCGCCGCCGGGCTTGCCGCCTCGGACCTGCGGATCAGCTGCGTCCGGAACCCGTCCGGCGCGACAGGGGCCGGCCTGAACGTCGCTGTCGCCGCGGCGAAGCACGACGTGATCGTGCGCCTGGACGGTCACGCAGTGCTACCCCGTGACTACGTGAGCGTCGCTGTGGACACGCTGGAGCGGACCGGTGCCGCCAACGTCGGCGGCATCATGGCAGCCGAGGGTGTGACCGACTTCGAGCGGGCGGTCGCCCGCGCGATGACGAGCAGGCTCGGCGTCGGGCACGCCAGGTTCCACGTCGGGGGCGAGGAGGGGCCGGCGGACACCGTCTACCTGGGCGCGTTCCGGCGCTCCGCGTTCGAGCACGTGGGCGGCTACGACGAGACCTTCCTCCGGGCTCAGGACTGGGAGCTCAACCACCGCATCCGCTCGGGAGGTGGGCTCGTCTGGTTCACACCCCGGATGAGCGTGTCCTACCGGCCCCGCGGCACCGTGGGGGCGCTGGCCCGCCAGTACCGCAACTACGGCCGTTGGCGCCGGGTCGTGATGCGCGAGCACCGTGGCACGACCAGCCTGCGCTACCTCGCCGCACCGGTCGCGGTCGTGGCGGTCGGCTCCGGCCTGCTGGCGGGGGCGGCGGGTCTGCGGGCCGGCTTCCTGGCCCCCGCCGCCTACGCGGTCGGCATCGGCGTCGGAGGGATGCTGGAGGGCCGGGGGATGCCCCCGCGGGCCCGGCTGTGGCTGCCGGTGGTCCTCGCCACCATGCACGGCTCGTGGGGTGTCGGTTTCCTGACCAGCACCCGCTCTCTGCGCGCGCCCCACCGGTCGCCGGACGCTGCGACGCCCTGAGCCGGTCCCGCCGGCAGCGTCAGCCGGCGGCCGACCAGGACCGGACCAGCGGCAGCATGCGCGGCACGTCGTTGACGACGACCGCGTCGACGCCGGCGGCCAGCAGGGCCAGCGCGTCCGCGGGCGGCGGGCACCAGGCCAGGACCTCCAGGCCGGCGCCGTGGCAGACCTCGATGCTGCGAGCCGGCAGCTGGTGCACCGGGCCGGGCTCGACCAGGTTCGGCCCGAAGGAGCCGTGGTGGACGCACACGGCCTGCAGGCCGAGGCGGGCGGCGGCCGCGACCGCGATCCGCAGCGGAAAGTTCAGCCAGGTGATCAACCCGCAGGCGAGGCCGGGCACCCGCTCGCGCAGTGCCAGCAGCGCGGCCGGGTCGAATGACGTGACCAGCAGGGGGCGGCGGGCCGCCTCGCGGGCGAGGACCGGTGCCAGCAGCCCCGGGGTCCACCGCTCGGCGGCCGACGTCGCGTCCTCCAGCACCGTCTTGACGTCGACGTCGACCGGCACGCCGGCGGGCAGCGCGTCGAGGACCTGCTCGAGGGTCGGCACGCCGAGCGCTGCCACGTCCGCGGCGGTCCGTCCCACCAGGAACTCGCCCTGTCTCGTCGAGGGGTTGTGGTGGGTGACGAGCACGTCGTCGCTGGTCCGGGTGACGTCGAGCTCGACCCAGTCGACACCGAGCTCGACGGCAGCCAGGAAGGATCCGAGGGTGTTCTCGGCGCAACCGTCGACGACGCCGCTGCCAAGCCCACGGTGACCGACGACCGACGGCAGCCGGGAAAAAACCTTCGACTCGACGATACCGGGAGACTAGCGCCCGGCGAGGTGGCGATTGTGGCAGGCAGCGCCCGCCCACGTAGCCTTGCCGCCGTCCCCGGAAGGAGGTCGAGCGATGCTCGGCATGGTGCTGGCAGCCGGTGCCGGCCGGCGGCTGCGCCCGTTCACCGACACGCTGCCCAAGGCGCTGGTCCCCGTCGACGGGGAGACCACCATCCTCGACATCGGGCTCGGCAACCTCGCGGCGGTCGGTCTCACCGACGTCGTGGTGATCGTGGGCTACCGCTCGGAGGCGGTCCGCGAGCGGCAGGCAGATCTCGAAGCCCGCCACGGCGTACGCCTCGAGCTGGTGCACAACGAGAAGGCCGAGGAGTGGAACAACTGCTACTCGCTGTGGCTGGCACGCGACTACTTCGCCCGTGGCGCGTTGCTCGTCAACGGGGACACCGTCCACCCCGTCGGTGTCGAGCGCAGCCTGCTCCAGCAGGCCGGTCAGGGGCGGCTGGTGCTCGCCATCGACGACGTGAAGCCGCTCGGCGAGGAGGAGATGAAGGTCACGCTGGACGGCGACGGGCGGATGCGCCGGATCTCCAAGCTGATGGATCCGGCCGAGGCCTACGGCGAGTACATCGGCGCCACCCTCATCGAGCCCGAGGTCGCCGGTGCCCTGACCCAGGCGCTGGAGACGACCTGGCGACGGGACCCGGACCAGTACTACGAGGACGGCTACCAGACGCTGGTCGACACGGGCGGGTCGGTCTCGATAGCGCCCATCGGGAAGGTGTCCTGGGTGGAGGTCGACGACCACGCCGACCTCGCACGGGCAAGGGAGATCGCATGCCACTACTAGCCCGGATGCTGCTGAGTCCGTTGTTCATCGACATCCGGGCGGGGGCGGTCTCGGGCCTGGGTGACCTGCTGGCCGACCGGCGCATCTCCGCGGACGGGCACGTCGCGGTCGCGGTCGGCCCCGGTCAGGGAGAGACCCTCGTCGACGCCATCCGCCCGACGCTCGCCAACGCCGACGTCTTCACGGTGCGGGGCGGGAGCCTCGAGTCGGCGAACGCCTTGCAGACCGAGCTGCGCAACAAGCACTACGACGCCCTCGTCGGGATCGGCGGCGGCCAGACCCTCGACGTCGCCAAGTACGCGGCAACCCGGTTGGCCCTGCCGATGGTGGCCGTGGCGACCAACCTGGCGCACGACGGGATCGCCTCTCCGGTCAGCTCGCTCCAGCACGAGGGCGGCAAGGGCTCGTTCGGGGTGGGGCTTCCGATGGCGGTCGTCGTGGACATCGACTACGTCAGATCCTCTCCCCCGCGCATGGTGCGTAGTGGCGTGGGTGACGTGGTCAGCAACCTGTCGGCGGTCGCGGACTGGCGACTCGCGGCACGGGAACGGGGCGAGCCGCTCGACGGGCTGGCCGAGACGTTCGCCCGGACCGCGGCAGAGGCGATCCTCCACCGCACCGACGGCATCGACTCCGGGAAGTTCCTCACCACGCTGGCCGAGGCGCTGGTGCTCTCCGGCATGGCGATGGCGGCGGCGGGGTCGAGCCGGCCGTGCAGCGGGAGCGACCACGAGATCCTGCACGCTGTCGACCACCTGTTCCCGGGGACCGGCAACCACGGGGAGCTGGCCGGGGTGGGGGCGCTGTTCGCCACCTTCCTGCGTGGCGACGACGAGACGTGGACCCAGATGGACACCTGCCTGCGTCGGCACGACCTCCCGCGTCTCCCAGGGGACATCGGGCTGTCCGTGGAGCAGTTCGCGGAGGCGGTGGTCATGGCACCCCGGACGCGCCCGGACCGCTACACGATCCTCGAGCACCTCGACCTCCCTCCGGCATCGGTCATGAGTCGGGTCGAGGCCTACGTCGAGATGTGCGGAGGGTGACGCGTCCACCGGCCATCCATGGCGTCGGTGATACCGTGCGGCAGTCCGTGGGCGGGCGTGCCGCCAGCGTCCTGCCAGCGCCGGGCGCACCTCGAACGCCGGGTGGGAGACCAGTGGCTGCTGACGTGATCGCCGCGTCGCGCTTCCGTGCCCTGTGGGACAGCCGCCGCATCCTCCAGCTGCTGGTCGGGCGCGACCTCAAGGTCAAATATGCCAACCTGGCACTCGGCTATGTCTGGACGGTGCTGGAGCCGCTGCTGCTCGCCGTCCTCTACTGGTTCGTCTTCACCCAGATCTTCACGCGGAGCGTGGGCGAGGAGCCCTACATCGTCTTCCTGCTCTGCGGACTGCTGCCGTGGCAGTGGGCCAACGGCGCCCTGAACCGGTCGTCCGGTGCACTGTCCGCGGCCTCCAAGCTGGTGCGGTCGACGAGACTGCCGCGGGAGATCTGGGTCTTGCGCACCGTCGCGTCGAGATTCGCCGAGTTCGTCCTGAGCCTTCCTGTCATCGTCATCTTCGCCGCCCTGACCGGCGCGACCCCCAGCCTGCATCTTCTCCTGGTCCCGCTGGCGGTACTGCTCCAGCTCATCTTCCTGGTGGGGTGCAGTCTCATCCTCGCGCCCGTGACGGTGATGTACGCCGACGTCGAACGGCTCGTCCGTCTGCTCCTGCGGATGCTCTTCTACGCCTCCGCCGTGCTCTACGGTCTGCATGACGTCAAGGACCGGCTGGGCGACACGTTCTACTTCATCTTCATCCTCAACCCGCTGGCCGGGATCTTCGACCTCTACCGGGCGGCGTTCTTCCCCGAACAGTGGGCGGGATGGGGTGTTGTGGGGATCACTGCTGCCGTGTCGGTGACCGTCCTTGTGCTCGGCCTGTGGGTGTTCCGGCGCCTCGAGGGCCGGGTCCTCAAGGAGATCTGATGACGTCCCGCATCGTCGCGGAGGGGCTCGGCATCCGTTTCCGACGCAACCGCCGCCGGAACAACAAGCTGCGAGAGGTGCTGCTGGGAGCAGCTCCCGTCGTTGCGAAGAACGAGTTCTGGGCCTTGCAGGACGTGAGCTTCGAGGTGGCCGAGGGTGAGGCGGTCGGACTCGTCGGGGCCAACGGCCAGGGCAAGAGCACCCTGTTGCGTCTCATCGCGGGGGTGCTGGTCCCCGACGCGGGTCGGGTCACCGTCAACGGTGGAGTCGCTCCGCTCATCGAGATGACCGGCGGCTTCGTCGGCGAGCTCACGGCACGCGAGAACATCTGGCTCGCAGCCGGCCTGCACGGGTTGTCCCGGCGGCAGATCGGGGAGCGGTTCGACGAGATCGTCGAGTTCGCCGGCGTCGAGAACTTTCTGGACATGCCCTTTCGCCACTTCTCGTCGGGGATGAAGGTGCGGCTGGGCTTCTCCGTCGTCACGACCCTCGACGAGCCCATCGTGCTGGTCGACGAGGTCCTTGCCGTGGGTGACCGGGCCTTCCGCGAGAAGTGCTACGCCCGCATGGAGGAGCTGCTGTCCGGCGGTCGGACGCTGTTCCTCGTCTCGCACAGCCAGGGTGACCTGCGCCGCTTCTGCAAGCGCGGCCTCTACCTGCGGTCGGGGAGGTTGGTCGCCGACGGTCCACTCGAGGACGCCCTCGACAAGTACCTCGAGGACCTGGAGAGAGGCTAGCCGTGATCGGCTCAGTTGTGGTCCGGCCGGCCGGCAGTGGTCCCGACGGGGGGAACCAGGACCCGGGTCACGTGGCGCGGACGCTCGCCGAGCAGCTCGACCGCGCCGGAGTGGTCGCCGACGTGGTCGAGGGCGTCGGGCCGGCCGGTGCGCTGGAGCAGCTGGCACGGCGCATGGCCGGTGCCGGAGGCCCCGTCGTCATCGTCCCGGCCGAGCTGGTCCTGCACGACGCTGCGCTGGCGGATCTCATCGACGACCCGCGGCCCGGGACGCGACTGCTCGTCAGCCGCCTCGCAGGTCGGCACGATGTTCAGCTCCGCGCGGGCCAGGTGGTGGCGGCCTCCTCCGCACAGCACCGCGTCGGCGCCCCCGACGCCCGGTCCACCGGTGCGCTGCTGGTGGGTGCGGCGGATCTCGAGTCGGCGGCCCAGGCCGCGCTGGAGATGGCAGGGGTCGCACGCCGGTCCGGATGGGTCGCGGACCCCGTCGACCTCCTGCTCGTCGCACTCGTCCGCCGACGGGTCGCGGTGGGCGCCGTGGGCATCGACCCGTGGCCCTGGCTGCGCGACGGTTCGCCCGAGGACCTCCGGCGGGTCGAGGACGACCTGGACCGCCTCGACGCGCACCGCGTTCGCCTGACGCGCGCCACCCGAGTGGACGACGGCTTCGTCGCCAGCCTCCTCATCCGGCCGCTCTCGCGACGGCTCACGCCCGTCGCCCTCCGGCTCGGCCTGCGTCCCAACCAGGTGACGGTCCTCTCGCTGCTCGTCGGCCTTGGCGCCGCGGCATGCTTCGCCTCGGGCGTCGGTACGGCGCTGGTCCTCGGAGCCGTCCTGCTCCAGCTCTCCCTCGTCATCGACTGCGTCGACGGCGAGGTGGCCCGCTACACACGGAGCTTCTCGTCCTTCGGTGCCTGGCTGGACGCCTCGACCGACCGGGTCAAGGAGTTCGCCTGCTACGCCGGGCTGGCACTCGGCTACGAGACCGACGCCCTGTGGCTCCTCGCCGCCGCAATGCTGACCCTGCAGACCACGCGGCACAGCACCGACTACACGTTCACCGCGGTCAAGGAGCTGCGCGAGAGCACGCTGCCGGCGATCCCGTTGGACCAGCGGGACGACGCCACGGCCGGTGCCGCGGACCGTGCGGGGCAGCGGGCCGCGAGCCTGGTCCGGGCGTCCGAGCGGTCCAACGAGCGGCCGGCGGTCAAGTGGACCAAGAGGGTCGCTCACATGGGCATCGGTGAACGATGGCTGGTGATCTCGGTCCTGGCCGCCCTGAACGAGCCACGCCTGGTTTTCGTCACGCTGCTCGTCCTCGGTGTGCTCTCGCTCGGCTACACGTCTGCCGGCCGGGTGCTCCGGGCACGCAGCTGGCCGGCGGCGGCTCCAGGTTCTCGCGAACGCGAGCTCGTGCGCACCCAGCTGGACGAAGGGCCACTGCTGCGACGGTTCGTCCGGGGGAGAGGCGCGGGCCGGCGGTCCTCGTGGCGCTACCTGTGGGTGCTCCCCCCCGGCCTGCGGCTGGCGGAGTACGTGGTGGTGCTCGGGGTCGCGGCGGCCTACGACGTCGTCGTCGCCTCGTTCGCGCTGCTGGTGGTGGTGGCCTACCACCACTACGACGAGCTCTACCGCGTCCTCAACCGGCTGACCCCGACGCCGGCGGCGATTCGGGCCCTCGGGCTCGGTGTGGACGGCCGGCTGCTCGCCGTTCTCGCCCTCGCGCTGGTCGGGGGCTCGGTCCTCGAGTCAGGCCTGTGGCTGCTCGCAGCCGGCCTGGGCATGGTCTTCGTCGTCCTCGGCACGTTCTTGGCGGTCCACGACGTACGCGGTCGCGGTCCCCAGGTGCGGGAGGTGCTCGGTGCCTGAGCGTCCCACGATCGCCGAGCTGCGCGCCCGCACCCAGCCGCCTTCCGTCCGGGGGCGGCGCAACTCCGAGCACTGGACCGCTGACCTCTACCAGCGACGGCTGTCGCCGTATCTCACCCGGGTGCTGATCGCGACGTCGTTGTCGGCCAACGCCGTCACCGTCCTGATGATCCTGACCGGTGTCTCCGCCGGGGCAGCGCTTCTGCTGCCGGGGCTCGCGGGTGCCGTGCTGGCCGCGGTGCTCGGTCAGCTGCAGATGCTCTGGGACTGCTGTGACGGTGAGGTGGCTCGCTGGCGCGGCACCTCGTCGCCCGTGGGTGTGTTCCTCGACAAGGTCGGGCACTACGCCGCGGAGAGCGCCATCCCGCTCGCCCTCGGGGTGCGCGCCGACGGTGGCCTCGGATCCATCGGCGGCTGGACGACTCTCGGGGCGTTGCTTGCCGTGCTGGTCCTGCTCAACAAGGCCCTGAACGACGCCGTCCATGTCGCCAGGGCGGCGGCGGGGATGCCCCCGCTCGAGGACCGGGCGGAGTCGGCAGCTCCTCGGGCGGGCGCGATCGCGACGATGCGCTCGATGGCGCGCATCGTCCCGTTCCACCGGTCCTTCCACTCGGTGGAGCTGACCCTGCTCGCCCTTGTCGCCGGTGTCGTTGACGCGGTCGGCGGCGACCTCGACGGCACCCGTTCCCTCGTGGCCGTCCTGGTTCCGCTCGGGGCGGTCACGGTCGCGGGGCACCTGACGGCGATCCTCACGTCGAGCCGGCTGCGATGAGGCCTTCCATCGGCGCGGTGATCCTCAGCATGGGCACGCGTCCGGACGAGATGCCCCGAGCCCTGGAGTCCCTTCTCCGGCAGCGGGACGTGGACCTCGACCTCGTGGTGGTCGGAAACGGCTGGGCACCCTCCGGGCTGCCCGCAGGCATCCGCACCGTGCACCTGACGGAGAACGTCGGCGTGCCCGAGGGACGCAACGTCGGCGCAGCGCAGGTCGAGGGCGACTACGTCTTCTTCTACGACGACGACGCCTACCTGCCCGACGAGCACGTGCTCTCCCGCCTCGCCGCAGTGCTGGCCGGCAACCCGAGCATCGGTGCGGTCCAGCCGCGTCCCGTCGACCCGACCGGGAAGCCGTCCCCGCGGCGGTGGGTGCCCCGCCTCCGGGTCAGCGACCCGACACGCGGCGGCGTGGTGACGTGGATCTGGGAGGGCGTCTTCCTGATCCGGCGAACCGCCTTCGAGACCGCTGGGGGCTGGCCGGGCCACTTCTTCTACGGGCACGAGGGCATCGACCTCATGTGGCGGGTCTGGGATGCCGGGTACGTCGGGTGGTACGCCCCGGAGATCCAGGTCAACCACCCGGCGACCAGCCCCACCCGGCACGCGGTCTACTACCGCATGAACGCGCGCAACCGGGTCTGGGTGGCGCTGCGGAACCTGCCCTGGCCGCTCGTCGTGGCACACCTGCTGGTCTGGACCGCCATCAGCATCGTCCGCATCCGTTCCCCTCACGCGCTGCGGCAGTGGCTGGAGGGCCTGCGCGAGGGCTTCCGCGGCGGCTACGGCGAGCGGCGGCCGATGAGCTGGCGGACCGTGCTCCGACTGACCCTGGCCGGCCGTCCTCCGGTCATCTGACGCGTACCCGATCAGAAATGGGCGTTGGCGTAGCCTGCGACCTGTCATCCGGAGGGAGGCCCTGTGTGAAGATCCGTTTCCTCATCGCCAACGCTTATGCCGTCGGTGGCACCATCAAGACGACATACAACACCGCGGGTGAGCTGGCGAAGCGGCACGACGTCGAGATCGTCAGCGTCTACCGCAGCAGAGAGGAACCCGCCTTCACCGTGCCTCCCGGCGTGACGCTGAGGTTCCTCACCGACCAGTCCGAGACAGGACTTGCCGCGTTGCGCGATGCGACCGGACCGATGGCCCACGTCCGTCAATCGATCCACGGCTGGGCAACCAGCCAGCCCAGCAGGCTCATCCACCCGCGCGACTTCCGCTACCCCTTCTTCAACATCGTGACTGACCTGCGGCTGCTGCGGTACATCCGATCGGTGCACGACGGGGTGCTCATCGGGACCCGCGCCGGCTTGAACCTGGCGATCGCGCGGTTCGCGCGGCCGTCCGTGGTTCGTATCGGACAGGAGCATCTCAACCTCTCCAAGTACCGCGCAGAGCTGCGCGAGGCATACAAGGAGTACTACCCGCGTCTCGACGTGTATGCCGCGCTCACCGAAGGCGACGCGAAGGCATTCCGGAGGCTGCTGGGCAAGCGCGCGCGAGTCGTGTGTGTGCCCAACGGCGTCCCCGACGTGGGCGCCGTACGGTCTGACGTCGACAGCAGAGTCGTCATCGCAGCCGGGCGGTTGGGCCCGCAGAAGGGCTTCGACCGGCTCATCCCCGCCTGGGCCAAGGTGGTGGCGCAGCACCCGGACTGGGAGCTGCGCATCTTCGGCGAGGGTTCGTCGTTCGGCGCGCTGTGTGAACAGATCGAGATGCTCGGGGTGGCCGACAGCGTCTCCATCCGAGGTTTCACCGACAGGCTGACGGAAGAGATGGCGCAGGCCTCGTTCTACGTCATGACCTCACGGTTCGAGGGATTCCCCATGGTCCTGCTCGAAGCCATGGGCTGTGGCCTGCCCGTCGTGAGCTTCGACTGCCGCAACGGTCCGCGCGACCTCATCACCAACGGCGTGGACGGCCTGGTTGTGCCCAACGGGGACATCGACGCCCTGGCCGACGCGATCAGCCGGGTGATCGACCTGGGTGAGGGACGCGGATCCTGGGGCGAGGCGGCGCTGGCCAAGGCCGAGCAGTACGCCACCCCCACGATCGCTGCCCGTTGGGACGAGCTCATCAGTGGGCTCGTCGCAGCCAAGACCAGCAGTCCCGACGGACAGCGAGGCGAAGGGCGGTCGATCCCGTCGCCAGTGCCGCGCGTAGATGCGTGCGGAGGGGGTCTGCGCAGCCGCTACCGCCAGCTCGTCCCGCCCCGGTGGCGGCGCAGTGTACGAGCCGTCCTGAGCAGCGTCCGAACCGCCGACAGGAACGTCAGGACCGCCGTACGCCGAGATCCGCAGGCGGGTGGCTGGTGACCGGTGGCCGGCGCTAGCTGCCGAACACGCGGTCTACGACCCGCGCGGCGGCCTTGCCGTCGTCGAACGCGCAGAAGTCCCGGCTGAACTGCTCGTAGGCCGCAGCATGCTGGCGTCGGACGGCGTGCGGTTCCCGCAGCGCCTCGATCACCTCGTCAGATGTTCGCAGCAGTGGGCCGGGCACTCGCTCGATGTCGAAGTAGAAGCCTCTCAGCCGGTCGCGGTAGTCCTCCAGGTCGTAGGTGAAGAACACCATCGGCCGGCCGGTGTTGGCGAAGTCGAACATCAGTGACGAGTAGTCGGTCACCAGCACGTCGGTGGCCACCAGCAGCTCGTTGACGTCCGGGTACAGGGAGACGTCCATGGTGAACTGCTGGTCCGCCTGCATCACACTGTCGACGATCCTGGTGTGGCGTCGCACCAGGAGCACGTGGTCATCGCCGAGAGCGGCCCGCGCGCGCTCGAGGTCAAGTCGAAGGTCGAGCTTGAAATGGTGACGTCGGTAACGCTGGTCGTCGCGGAAGGTCGGGGCGTAGAGCGCGACCTTCATGCCCTCCGGCACGCCGAGCCGCCGACGCACCGCCGATGCAACCGCTTCACGGTCGGGCCGGTAGAAGATGTCGGTGCGCGGGTAGCCCGTCTCGAGCAGCTCTCCCTGGAAGCGGAATGCCGACCTCAGGATGGGCGAAGCGACGGGGCTGGGAGAGATCAGATAGTCCCACGACGCAGTCTCCCGCGACAGGCGCTGATGGTAGTGGCGCCCATAGGCCGCTTCGATCCGCTGGCTGTCGAAGCCTATGCGCTTGAAGGGTGGGCCGTGCCAGGTCTGAAGGACGACCTGGTCCGGCCGACGTTCCACCCAGGCCTCGAGTGGGCGGTAGGCACACGTGACCACGAAGCGGGACCGGGCCATGGCTTCGTACCACTCGCGGCTGCGGTTGCGCACGGGGGTGAGGCCTTCCGGCAGCTCGACCTGCCCGTCGGCCACCGACCAGAGCAGCTCGAGGTCCGTGTCGCGGTGCGCGAGCTCTTCGTAGATGGCACGCGGGCTGTCGGAGTACTGGAGGGCGCCATAGCTCAGGAAGAGCACGGCGTCCCGCACCGGCCGGCGCAGGAAGGCCGGGAACTCGAGCTCCTGGATGCGGCGCTGGTTGTAGGCGCCGCTCTCGTCGTTGTAGAGGTCGGGCCCGACCTCGAGGGCGAGGCTGTCGTACTCGACGTCCATGAGCGCCATCCGTTTGGCGGACACGGAGTGTGCCAGTGGCAGCCTGGAAAGCAAGGCATGGTCGACCTTGACTCGGGCCGTGGACTCGGGATCGCCGCATCGGCGCACGAGCAGGTCCCACGAGTCCTGGGGCAGTGGCAGCACCCCCGCAAGCGTCGTCGCGGCGGCAGGCGAGAGAGTGGCCGTGAAGCGCTGCTGCTCCCGTCGCAGCGGCCAGGCGTGCTCGACGCGACGGCCCTGGGCACTGAGCACGAGCTCGTACGGCGTCCCGTGCGGTGCCAGGAAGCGGCCCTCCAGCTCCAGCTGGTTCGCGCCTGTCCAGCGGGCGTGCAGGACCTCCGGGCGGTAGTCGCGTTCGACGAGGTCGAGATCGCCCCGGCGGGTACGGCTGAGCACGACCTCGCGGTCCTCCACGGACCAGGGCTGGGTCACGAGGTCGGAGGCCTTGAGGCGCAGCGGCTCGGCGTCGGCGGCCGGCAGGAGCGCGAGCTGCCAGACGACGCCATCGCCCTGCCCTTCGGAGTGGGCCGCTCGGTCCCCCACCTCGAGAGCGCTCACCAGGTCGGTCAAGGGAACGCGGGTGACGAATCCGTTGGACCCGTCACGGTTGGGCAGGAACGCGACCGGATAGGCCAGCCGAGCCGTTCCCGACTCGCGCACCAGGTGCACGCGCGCAGTGGGCGGGTGCACGGTGTCTGCCCGAACGGTGCCTTCCAGCTCGAGCACGTCGTTCTCCACCCGAGCAGACCGGACCCGCGCCCGCATCGTGTCCACGCCGATCGCGAACCTCCCCGCGGCGTTTGTCGGAACGATGCGCACGTCGTCGAGGTTCAGATGCTCGGGCCGTTGCGCCCGACCGGGTGCCGTCCGGCGGACCCACTGCTTGCGGGTCACGCCGGGGGCTTTCACCGTCACCTCGAGCCGCCAGATGCGATCGCGCCACCCTCCGGGGGGTCGCAGGACCTCGGCGGCCACGCTGGTCCGGAACCCGCACCAGTCGTAGCAGTGGACGCCGTCCCGGCTGGTCCCTGTTACGTCGGGCCGGTACGTCTGCTCGACCGGGAGCTCGATGCTGCGGCCGCCGGCGGGCCGCCGGATGCGCAGCCTGGTCCGGACCGAGCCTGGCTCGTCGGCATCGACGAAGCTGATGTGGGCGAAGCCCTCGACCCACAGGGTCTCGCCCTCCCACCAGACATCGTCGATGCGGGACCGCAGGCTCAGCTCCTGGTCGAGGCGGTAGACCTTCCTCGGGATCTTCAGCTTGCGGTCGCTGCGGTAGGGGTAGTCCGCGTAGAAGCGGCGCCGCCGCCGGAACACGCGGGTCCGGTTGATCTCACCGGTCTTGTCGAACTTGAGCACCTCGAGCAGCTCCGGCACCAGCCGGCGTCGGACCAGGTGCCACTTGAGCCGGTCGACGGCCGGCAGCACGTCGAAGACGTCGCGGTGTGCCCGGTCGAAGTAGTCGTTGGCGAGGTCCAGGAACAGGCCCCGGAACTCGTCGCTGGCCGTGTCGAGCTCTTGAAGCGTGTCGCGAAAGTCCTCCGCCGCGCAACGTTGGTCGAAGATCCGCTTCAGCGGTCGCTCGCGTCGGGCGGCGAGCAGGCGACTCACCGTGTCGACGGCAAGGAACCGGTCCCGGAAGCTGTGCTCATCCGTCAGCCGCTGGGTGGTGGACCGGTCTTCGCCCTCGCGGACGCGCCAGAGATATACCGGATCGGCGAGGACGTCGACCTTGCGCGCCACGATGTGCGCGGGCAGTACCACCTGGATGTCCTCGTCCAGGACGCCCTCGGGGAACCTGAACCCGTTCTGGTCCCAGAATGATCGTCGCCACAGCTTGCTGGGCGCGCTCCGGTCGCCCAGAAGTGCAGGTAGCTCGCGGACGTGGGTCTCCAGCCGGTCTGCCTGGAATGCGGCCGCGACCAGGGGGTCCTGGCTGGTGCCGAAGGACGTGAAGCGGTGCACATTCCCCGTCGCGAAGTCCGAACCTGTCGCCTCGAGTGAGCGGTGCAGGGTCTCGATGGCGCCGCGCGGAACCACGTCGTCGCCGTCGACGAACATGAGGTGCTCGCCGTCGCAGTCCGCGGTGCCGGTGTTGCGTGCGCTGGCGAGCCCCCCGTTGGGTTGCTGCACGAGGCGGAAGCGCGGGTCCCGCTGGGCGTATGCCGCCGCGATCTCCGCGCTGGAGTCCTCCGACCCGTCGTCGACGACGATCACCTCGAGGTCACGCATGGTCTGTTGCGCGAGCGACTCGAGGCAGCCTCCGAGGTACGTGTCGACGTTGTGGACGGCTACGACGACGCTGATGCGCGGCATGCTTGCGGCGATCCTCCCGGTCGGTTGCCGGGCAAGTCTAAGGTCGCCACTGCCTCCGGAAAGGCGCAGGTCGCGGTGGCGGTAGCATGGCCGGGGCAAGGAGCCGCCGCCCACGACCCAATGGCCTGCCGTCGAGCGGCAGAGCCGCTCTGATCCTGGAGATCATCCTTTGGTACCCCTGTCCTCGAGAGTCCCCCGCACCCTCAAGGTCATGCTCCGGCGGCTCGGGCAGCGTGGCGGTCGATTCCCCGCACTCGGCGGCGAAACGCTGACCTGGCCTGAGGCCTGGGACCGGATGCTGAGGGCGATCACGGACGACGAGGCCACGAACCTGGCCCCACAGCCGACCGAGGCGGCCGTCGCCGAGGCGGTGTCCCACGTCGTACGGCTTCGCGCCTACGCGTCCTTCGTGGAGGCGCTGGCCGACGGCGCGTCCGGACCACGTGCCCTCATCGCCTGCGTGCGCAAGCTGAGCCGCCGCAAGCGCTTTCGGGAGGCGCTGGCGCTCGCCGATGCGGTGGAGCCGATCGTCGGCCTGACCGACGCGGCCCACGCTGCTCGGGCCGTCGTGGCAGTCAGAAGGGGCAGCTTCGCGACGGCCGAGGAGCACCTTGCGGCCATTCCTCGTGACGTGGCCCTCGACCTGGTGCCTTCGGAGCTCGTGGCCGTGGAGTTCACCGTCGACCCGGCAGTGGCGATCGCTACCTGTTCGCGCCTGCTGAGCGACGCCGACGCCGTGGACAACGGCGGTGAGGGCGCCGACCAGCTGGGTCCGGACGACTGGATCGGACTGGCCCGGGCCACGTTCGGCCGGGGAGAGCTGGAGCTGAGCGAGCGCATGCTCGGCCGCTTCCGCACGAGCTCCTCAGCGCCGCCGCGACATCTGGAGGAGGAGGCGCGCTGGCTCGAGCGGTGGCTCGTTCGCGCGAGCTCCGACCGACGGCCTGCGCCGGTGCCGGCCGGGCACGTCTCCTTCGCCATCCTGGACTACAAGCAGCCCGACTACCGCCAGGTCTCGATCAACGTCGGCGACTATGTGCAGACCCTGGCCAGCCTGGGTCACCTGGTGCGACACCAAGGCGTGCGCTTCCACGGCGACGCCGAGCTGGTCGCGAGTCTGACCGAGCTGCAGGGGAGGGTCCAGCCCGCGCGGTTGATGCCCGGCGTCGAGCGGGATGTCAGCGTCCTCACGGTCAACCGCGACGCGTCCAGCCTGGACGCGGTCCCGGAGGGGACGTGGATGCTGGCCTTCGGCTGGTACATGCACAACTGGTTCAAGGTTCGCTACGACTTCCCGTTCCACCACAACCTGCAGCCGATCTTCGTGTCCTTCCACGTCAACAAGCGCGAGACCCTGTCCGAGGAGAGCATCGCCTACCTGCGGGAGAGCGCGCCCATCGGGTGCCGGGACTGGGAGACGGTCCATCACCTCCTCGGTCTGGACGTCCCGGCGTTCTTCAGCGGCTGTCTCACCACGACCGTCGACATGCTCTTTCCCGCCGAGCCGCCCCGACCGGCGGCAGGCGCCCCGGTCGCGTTCGTCGACCTGCTTCCGGGCAAGGAGCCGGCGATCAAGCGGCGCTCGGTAGCGGTCCGTCACTCGAACCCCAAGATTCGGGATGCGTCCTTCGTGACCAACCTCGAGCTGGCCGTGAAGATGCTCGAGGCCTACCGCCGCGACTTCTCCCGCGTCGTGACGTCGCGGCTGCACTGCTACCTACCCGTGCGCGCCTTGGGCGTCGACGTCCGGTTCCGGCCGAAGAAGAAGAAGGACATCAGGTTCGACGGGCTCATAGGCATCGACGACGCGACCTTCGCGAGCATGCAGCAGGGACTTCGCGACAAGCTCGCTGTGGTGGTCTCGTCCATCCTGGCCGGCGACGAGGAGAAGGTCGTGCGGGCTGCCTGGCACGAGGCATGCTCTGCTGACGTCGAGGCTGCGCGTCGGCGCCATCTGGCGTTGAGCCATGACGACGCCGGCATGCCTGTCTAGCCCAAGTGGAGGGTCACGTAGTGAACGTCACGCAACGTCCGCAAGCGCGCCCGACCCGGCGTCCGGAGTCTGACGCCACGCGCCGGCTGAAGTCGAAGGCCGCGAGCGGGGTGCAGAAGCAGGTCACCAAGCGCCTTCTCAAGGGGGTTCCGAACACCTCCAGGTACCGGTTGGGCCAGTGGGTCGGCAAGGCGGCCGCCCTGGGCACGTCGAAGGACTTCCGCGTCCTGGACGCGGGCGCGGGGAAGGCCCCGTACCGGGACCTGTTCGACCAGGTCACCTATGAGACGGCCGACTTCGGAATGGTTGCCCGGAAGGCCTACGCACCCATCGACCACGTGTGCGACCTCTCGGCGATCCCGGTGCCGGACGCGACGTACGACCTGGTCCTGTGCACGCAGGTCCTCGAGCACGTCCCCGAGCCGATGGCGGTCCTGCGTGAGTTCCACCGGGTGCTCAAGCCCGGAGGGCAAGCCTGGCTCAGTGCCCCGTTGTTCTACATGGAGCACGAGAAGCCCTACGACTTCCACCGGTTCACGCAGTTCGCCTGGCGGCGCATGGCCACGGAGGCCGGCTTCCGCGTCAAGGAGATCAAGTGGCTCGAGGGCTACTACGGGACGCTGGCCTACCAGGCCCGGATCGGCGCGACCTACCTGCCGAACCGCTGGGTCGTCTGGCGGGTGGTCCTGGCCCTTCTCGCTCGACGGATGGCTCGGGCCGAGATGAAGAAGAAGGTCCAGGTGGGCATGCCCAAGAACTACCGGGTCATCATGGTCAAGCCCTGATCGATGGGCCGGCTCGGGCCTGATCCTGGGCTCAGTGGGTCGGCGACAGCTGGATCGCGAGCTCCGCGCCGGTCCTGGCGCGCACGTCGTCGACAGTCACCCCGTCGACCAGCTCGCGGAGCACGAGGCCGTCCCGGGTCACGTCGATGACGGCGAGGTCGGTGATGATGCGGTCGACCACGCCTCTACCGGTCAGCGGCAGGGTGCACTCGTCGACGATCTTGTGAGTGCCGTCCTTGGCGACGTGCTCCATCACGACGACGACGCGCTTTGCCCCGGCCACCAGGTCCATGGCGCCGCCCATCCCCTTGACCATCTTCCCGGGGATCATCCAGTTCGCCAGGTCGCCGGCGCGTGACACCTGCATGGCGCCGAGGATCGCGGCGTCGATGTGCCCGCCGCGGATCATCCCGAAAGAGGTCGCGGAGTCGAAGAATGACGCGCCGGGCAGCAGGGTGACCGTCTCCTTGCCGGCGTTGATCAGGTCGGCGTCCTCCTCGCCCTCGTAGGGGTAGGGCCCCACGCCGAGGATGCCGTTCTCGCTCTGCAGCGTGACGTTGACGCCGTCCGGCAGGTAGTTGGGCACCAATGTCGGCAGGCCGATGCCGAGGTTGACGTACTGGCCGTCCTCGAGCTCCTGCGCGGCCCGGGCCGCCAGCTGCTCACGGGTCAGTGCCATCAGCGCGCCTCTCCCTCGGGACGGGGTCGTACGGTCCGCCGTTCGATCCGCTTCTCGACGTCCGGACCGACGTCCACGACCCGCTGCACGAACACGCCGGGGGTGTCCACGTCCTCGGGCGGGATCTCGCCCACCTCGACGAGGTTCTCGACCTGCGCCACGGTGACCCGGCCCGCGGCCGCGCACAACGGGTTGAAGTTGCGCGCGCTCTCGCGGAACACCAGGTTGCCCGACCGGTCGCCCTTCCAGGCGTGTACCAGCGCGAAGTCGGTGACGATCGACTCCTCCAGCACGTAGGTGCGGGTCTGGCCGGCCACCTCGAAGTCGCGCGTCTCCTTCGCCGGCGACGACAGCGCCACCGACCCGTCGGGGTGGTAGCGCCACGGCAGCCCGCCCTCGGCCACCTGGGTGCCGACCCCCGTCACCGTGTAGAAGGCCGGGATCCCGGCGCCACCGGCCCGCAGTCGCTCGGCCAGGGTGCCCTGTGGTGTGAGCTCGACCTCGAGCTCGCCGGAGAGGAACTGGCGGGCGAACTCCTTGTTCTCCCCGACGTAGGACGCGATCACCCGGCCGATCCGGTGGTGGGCGAGCAGGATGCCGAGCCCCCACTCGTCGACGCCGCAGTTGTTCGAGACGACCCGGAGGTCGGTCGTGCCGGCGTCGTGCAGCGCGGCGATCAGCTGGGTGGGGACGCCGCAGAGACCGAAGCCGCCGACGGCCAGCGACGCCCCGTCACCTACGTCCGCGACCGCAGCCACGGCGGACTCGTAGACCTTGTCGGCGGGACGCAGGGCGGCGGCGGGGTCGCCTTGAGGCGGTGTGGTCTGCACGCCCTGGACTCTAACGAACGGGTCCCGGGTGCCCGATCAGGAGCAGATGTCCTGGTCGGCCGAGCGGGTCTTCAACGACTCTTCCGGCTGCGGGGAGGCGGTTGAGCCGGACACCTCGACGGGCGAGACCTGGACGTCGTCGCTGCCGACGACGACGACCAGGTTGCTGCCCAGCGTCGGGTCCTGCTCGACCTCCGACCCGGGCAGGGCGGCAGCCAGGGTCCTCCCGGACTCGTCGTACGCAGGGTCGTGGCTGACCGTGGTGGTCCGGAAGTCGTCGCGGTCGGCGTCGCCGACCGCGGTCACGACGAAGCCGGCGGCCTCGAGGTCGGCGGCGGCCTTGCTCGCCGCGCCGGGCACCCCGGAACCGTTGAGGACGGTCACGCGGATGTTCTCGGGCGGTGTCTTCAGCGGCTCGTCCGTGGCCGAAGCGCTCGGGTCGGATGTCGGGCTGGTGGTGGGGCCCGGCTTCTTCTCTTGTCCGGGGAGGGGCCGGTCATAGCGGATGGCGCTCCAGAGCGCGTTCGCGGAGGGCTTCCAGACAACGGTGTTGGGGTCGTCGGGGTTGGGCTCGTTGGGCACCGTGACGAAGTTCACGTTGCGGGTGTCCACCCCCCTCACGCTCTGAGCGAGCTTGCGGAGCCTGAAGAGGTCGGCCAGGTCGGGATCGGTGGCGATCGACTTGGTGGCCGCGTCGAGGAAGCCGAAGAGCCGGTCCGGCCGGAAGAGCAGCCCGTTGCCTGAGACCTTGGACACCAGCGAGGACAGGAACGCCTGCTGACGGTCGATGCGGGACAGGTCGCTGCCGTCGCCCAGGCCGTGCCGGGTGCGCACGTAGGCAAGGGCCTGCCTGCCGTTGACCGTGTGGCGGCCCGCGCTCAGGGACAGGTGGGACTTGGGGTCGTCGACGTCCTCCGGCAGGCAGATCTCCACCCCGTTGACGGCGTCGACCATGTGCCGGAAACCGCGGAAGTTGAGGACCACGTGGTGGTCGATGCGGACGTTGGTCAGCTTCTCGACCGTCCGGATGGTGCAGGCGGTGCCGCCCTGCGAGTAGGCCGTGTTGAACCGTTGGGTGGACGGCGGGACGGTGGACCCGTCCTCGCGCTTGCAGCGCGGGAGCTCCACCCAGGAGTCGCGCGGGATGCTGACCAGGGTTGCGCTCTCCCGGTCGGCCGGCAGGTGCAGCAGGATCGTGGTGTCCGAGCGCTGGCCGGACACGTTGGTCGCGGCCAGCCCGGATCGGGCGTCGGAGCCGATGATCAGGATGTTCTCGGCATTGTCGTCCTCGGCCACCTTGGCCGGACGGTCCTTGTCGTCCAGGAAGCCGGAGACGTCCTGGCTGACGATGTTGTTGTTGAGCCGGTAGTAGGCCACGAACGCCGTTGCCGAGCCGGTCACGAGGAGTACCGCGAGGATGACGCCCAGTGCGGTCAGGACGCGTCGAACCGGCCTCCGCGGCGCGGCATGGCGCGCTCGTGGCGCGCGGCGGCGACCGGGTTTGCTACGCAACGGTCAGGGTCCTCCGTCAGGTTCGTGCCGCCGTGCGGCGGTGCGACACCAGGCAGGGCTCGTGGGTGACCCCGCAGTCTAGGTCAAACGACGAGCAGACCGGGCACCGCCGCCCCGGGGACCGGACCCAGCGAGGCCGCGATCCGCTCGCTCACCACGCGCCCGGGCAGCCGTTCGGCGTCGGGATGGCGGCAGAGCACCGCGCCGGCGCCGGAGGCGAGTGGGACGAGGAGTCCGGCGAGCACCGCCTCCAGGTGGTCGAGCGGGCCGGTGACCAGCAGCCGACCACCCGGGGGGAGTCGCCATGTGGCGGCGGATGCCCGGGCCCGGCCCACCAGGTCGTTCGCGGCGTACGACGTCGCACCCAGCGCCAGCGCGGCGACGTCCGGCCCGGGGGGCTCGACGGGCGCGAACCGGTCGCCGTGGCCGTGGACCACCCTGTCGTAGTCGACCGTGACGTGGGCCGGGACCACGAGCTTGCGGCGGGGCAGCCCCAACGGTCCGAGGCCGAGCCCCACGATCTCGTCGGCCGCGGGCGGGGCCGCTGCGTCCTCCGAACACACCACGGCCACGTCCGCCGCATCAGCCCCCGGGGCGGCGACGGCGCCCACCGCCCAGCAGGCAGCGAGCCACACGGCGGCCTGCCAGTGCAGCGGGAGGCGGATCGCGACGCGTTGGCCGGCGGTCATGCCCAGCTCGTCCTGCATCAGGTTGGCCGTCTTGGCGACCCAGTTGGCGAAGGTGGCCACGGACAGCTCGGTCCGTTCGCCGGAGCTGTCGTCGTAGAAGGTGATCAGGGCGCGTGCCGGGTCGGCGTCCAGGGCGCCTTGGAGCAGCCGGGGCAGGGTCATCGGTGGAGCCTAGACAGTCCCCGCGGTGCGACCGGGCGGCGCCGGCGCCGGCGCGTTCGGCCTCCGACGCCCGAGGGGCCGCCCCGGTTGACGCGCGTTGCCAAATCTTTACCTAGTCAGGGTTGCGATCGCGTCAAGGAGCCCCCGCCGGGCCGCCGAAGCAGGACAGACTGCTCGT
>JBOGDY010000010.1:0-22329 GCA_050742955.1 Actinomycetes bacterium
CCGGTGGCCGTTGCCGCGAGTCCCTCGGCCACCACCGACCGCCATCCGGCGGTACCCGGCACGTCGTCCACCGACAGATCGACGAAGAACCGGACCGAGCCCCCGAACAGCCGCACCTGGTCGATGGTCTGGTTGGCGCCCACCCCTCGCAGCTCCGCCGGCCGGTCGGCCGTCACGGCCAGCAGCGGGACGCCGGCGTAGTCGGCCTCGACCACCGCCGGGTGCAGGTTGACCGCCGCAGTGCCCGATGTGGTCACGACCGGCACCGGGCGCCGGGACACCTTGGCCAGGCCGAGGGCGAGGAACCCGGCCGTGCGCTCGTCGATGCGCACGTGCAGCCGCAGCCGCCCGGCCCGTTCGGCCTGGTGCAGCGCGAACGCCAGCGGCGCCGACCGGGAGCCCGGCGACAGCACCGCCTCACGCACCCCGCCGCGCACCAGCTCGTCGACCAGCACGGTCGCCAGCGCCGTCGACGGGTTCACGACCCGGACCCTACCGACGCCCGCGGACCCCCCCTCCGCGTCGATCATGCGCAAGTGGTCGACCACTTGCGCATGATCAACGGCCAGAGTCGGTGCCGGAGTCAGAGGGTGGGGCGGCCAGGGCCTCGACCTCCCCGAGGCGCGCGACCCAGCGGGCGGCGGTGGCCTCGTCGGCGGCCACGGCCTCCACGAGGTCCGGCTGGGGCCGTTCGACCGGCAGTGCACCGTCGACCACCCGTAATGGCGACGACGTCACGTCGCCGTCCAGCAGCGCCAGAGTCGCCAGGCCGCAGGCGTAGGGCAGGTCCGGCAGGGCCGCCGCCAGCGCGAGCCCGGCCGCGATCCCCACCGACGTCTCGAGCGCCGAGGACACCACGACGGGTAGCCCGACCTGCTCGGCCACCAGCAGGCAGGCCCGCACCCCGCCGAGCGGGGCCACCTTCAGCACCGCGACATCAGCCGCCTCGAGCCGGGCCACCCGCGACGGGTCCTCGACCCGGCGGATCGACTCGTCGGCGGCAACCGGGACGTCCACCCGTCGGCGTACGTCCGCGAGCTCCTCCACGGTCCGGCAGGGCTGCTCGACGTACTCGAGGTCGACCCGGTCGAGCAGCCGCACCATCCGTACCGCGGTGTCGACGCCCCACGCGCCGTTGGCATCGACCCGCACCTTCCCGCCCGGGCCGAGCGCGTCGCGGACCGCCTCGACGCGGGCCAGGTCGTCGGCCTCGGTCTGGCCGGGCTCCCCCACCTTCACCTTGGCGGTTCGGCACCCGGACGAGGCCAGCACGGTCGCCGCCGCCGCCTCGGGCCCGACGGCCGGAACGGTCACGTTCACCGGGATGGACGTACGCCGGGGCGTCGGCCACCCGTCGTACGCCGCCTCCCGCGCGGCCCGCAGCCACGGGACGCACTCGGCCGGGCCGTAGTCCCAGAACGGCGCGAACTCGCCCCACCCGGCAGCACCCCGCAGCAGCACTCCCTCCCGCACGTCGATGCCGCGGAACCTCGTCCGCATCGGGATCGCGTAGACATGGCTGATCACGGCACCCGGTGGCCGGCAGGCCTCGGAGGTCATTCGCCTATCCTCGCCGACGTGCCTGCTCACGTCTCCGAGCTGTTCGACCCCGCCGCGTGGGAGCCCGTGGCGGGCTTCGACCTGACCGACGTCACCTACCACCGCGCCGTCGTCGAGGGTCCCGGCCGCGGCACGGTGCGGGTCGCGTTCGACCGGCCGGAGGTGCGCAACGCGTTCCGGCCACACACCGTCGACGAGCTCTACCGCGTGCTCGACCACGCCCGGATGACGCCCGACGTCGGCGCGGTGCTGCTCACCGGCAACGGCCCGTCGCCGAAGGATGGCGGGTGGGCGTTCTGCTCCGGCGGCGACCAGCGCGTCCGGGGACGGTCGGGCTACCAGTACGCCAGCGGCGAGAGCGCAGAGACAGTCGACGAGGCGCGGGCCGCGGCCGAGGGGGGGCGGCTGCACATCCTGGAGGTACAGCGGCTGATCCGCACGATGCCCAAGGTCGTCGTCGCGGTCGTGAACGGCTGGGCCGCGGGCGGCGGTCACTCGCTGCACGTCGTGTGCGACCTGACGATCGCCTCTCGCGAGCACGCGCGCTTCAAGCAGACCGACGCCGACGTGGGGTCCTTCGACGGCGGCTACGGCTCGGCCTACCTCGCGAAGATGGTGGGGCAGAAGGTGGCCCGCGAGATCTTCTTCCTCGGCCGGACCTACGACGCCGAGGCGATGCAACGCATGGGTGCGGTCAACCTGGTGGCCGACCACGCAGACCTCGAGCGGACGGCTCTCGAGGTGGCGCGGGAGATCAACGGCAAGAGCCCGACCGCCCAGCGGATGCTGAAGTTCGCGTTCAACCTCCTCGACGACGGACTGACCGGGCAGCAGGTGTTCGCCGGCGAGGCGACCCGACTTGCGTACATGACCGACGAGGCGGCAGAGGGTCGCGACGCGTTCCTGGACAAGCGCGACCCCGACTGGTCGCGGTTCCCCTGGTACTTCTGAATAGGGCAAAGATCGCAGGTCAGGCTGGGTGTATGGGCCTGTGGTCCCGCACAGACTTGATCTCCGGCGACCTACTGTCCTGGCATGGTCGCTTCGGAACTGACCGAGGAATTGCCTAGGCACATGGCGGATCCGTTTCCGGCATCAGTCACCAAGGACGAGGACTATGGCGAAGTCGACGCGGTGATGATCGACGCCGACATCTACGGTTGAGCGAGTCGGAGCAACTCCCTGAGCCCAGTCGACCACATGCGGCTCCGGTAAGCGGCCGATGAATTGGAGCGATCCAGCCAGGCGTTCCCCGTCGACGCCCAGCCGTGCTACGAGCGACTCCTCCGGATTGCCCGCCTCGCGCTGCCGAGTCGCTAGTCGGAGAGTGTCTGAACCGGCCGCAAGAATGGGCGCCATTTGCCGGAGCCGCACCACCCCACGGCGACGCCCACTCTGAATGACTTGGCGCATCCTCGACTGTGAACTATAGTTGACACATGGTCGAGATCGTCAAGAGTGCGACCTTCGACCGATGGTTGCGCAAACTGAAGGATCGACGGGCCGCTGCGCGAGTCTTGGTGAGGATCGATCGCCTTGTCGCAGGCAACCCCGGCGATGTGAAGCCGGTCGGCAGCGCGATCTCGGAGCTGCGGATCGACTACGGCCCGGGTTACCGGGTCTATTACCTGCAAGCGGGGCAGCGCCTGATCGTGCTGCTGTGTGGTGGCGACAAGTCCAGTCAGGACCGCGACATCGAGCAAGCGCACCTGATCGCGAAGGAGTGGAAGAGCGATGAGCAAGACGACTGAGACGTTCAGCCCGTACGACAGCGCCGAGTACCTCGTTGGTATCGAGGACATTGCTGCCTACCTCGAGGCAGCCCTCGACGAGGCAGGCGATGACCCTGCCTTCATCGCGCAGGCGCTCGGCACCATCGCCCGCTCCGGCAACGTCAGCGAACTTGCTCGCCGCGTCGGCATGAGCCGTGAAGGCCTCTACAAGGCGCTCTCGGCCGACGGCAACCCCAGCTTTGCCACGATCATGAAGGTCGCCAAGGCGATCGGGCTCAAGTTGCACTTCGAGCACGTCTCCTGAGTCCCCGTCAACCGCCGGCGGTCCGCGACGGCCAGAAGTCGCCGACTTCCCCTGGTACTACTAGCCCCGGGAGCCCGACGTTGGTAACCGCCGCGCAATGGGTGCAGGGGGCGCGGCTGGGCACCCTTCCGGCCGCACTCGCGCCGGTGGCGGCGGGGACCGGGGCGGCCGCCGCCGTGGACGGCGCCGTCTGGTGGCGCGCCCTGCTGGCTCTCGTCGTCGCGCTTGCGCTGCAGGTCGGCGTCAACTACGCCAACGACTACAGCGACGGCGTCCGCGGCACGGACCAGGTCCGCGTGGGCCCGCTGCGGCTGGTCGGGTCGGGCGTGGCGTCGCCGGCCCAGGTGCGGCGGGCCGCGCTGCTGAGCCTCGCCGTCGCGGCGGTGGCCGGTCTCGCGTTGGCCGCGGTCAGCTCGTGGTGGCTACTGCTCGTCGGCGGGGCCGCGCTCGTCGCCGCGTGGTCCTACACCGGCGGGTCCAGGCCGTACGGCTACCGCGGCTTCGGCGAGATCGCGGTGTTCATCTTCTTCGGCCTGGTCGCCGCCGTCGGGACGACGTACGTGCAGGCCGGCCGGGTGACCTGGCCCTCTGTCGCTGCCGGCGTGGGGTGCGGTGCCCTGGCCTGCGCACTCCTCGTCGCCAACAACCTGAGAGACATCGAGACCGACACCGTCGCCGGGAAGCGCACCCTCGCGGTGCTGCTCGGCGACCGGAGGACTCGCGGACTCTACGTCGGCCTGCTCGGGCTGGCGTTCCTCCCGCTGCCGTTCCTCTGGCCGGCCGGACCGGTCACCGCGGTCACGACGGTCTACCCGGCAGTCCGGGCCGGCCGTCGTCTGCGGGAAGGTGCACGAGGCCATGACCTCGTCGAGGTCCTGCAGCAGACCGGGCTGGCCCTGCTGGTCTACGGCACGACGCTCGGCCTGGCCCTCGGCCTGACCGGATAGCCACGGCGATCGCCCGCGTCCGGCGTAGGCTGGTGGAAAGGAGCCCACCACCGATGATCAGAGTTCTGCTCTACGTCCTGCCGATCGCGCTGGCCATCTACGCGCTGGTCGACTGCATCCAGACCAGCGACGACTCCATACGTGGCTTGCCCAAGATCGCTTGGATCGTGCTCATCGTGCTGATCTGGGTCGTCGGCCCCATCGCCTGGCTGATCGCCGGCCGCGACCGCGGCGCCCGACGCAGCTGGCTGCCCTGGCCGGCCGGCCCGGGCGGCGGCGGGGGGGCGGGGGCGCCGCTGGCTCCCGACGACGACCCCGAGTTCCTGCGCGGGCTCGGGCGGAGCAACCGCGCCTACGACCAGGAGCTGGACAAGTGGGAGGAGGACCTTCGTCGGCGCGAGGACGACGGCCAGCAGGGCGGCGACGACGAGAGCGGCAACCGCCCCGGTAGCTGAGGCGGGGCGCCCAGCTCAGGCCAGGGCTAGTCGCAGCAGTCTGGCGACGACCTTGCGGGCGCTGAAGAACTCCTCCGCGATCTCACGGGCGGCCCGGCAATGCTGCTCATACGCCCCGTTGATCTCCGCGAAGGCCGCGACTGCCTGGTCGACGGTCAGGAACCGGAACAGTCCACGGCCCTCGGGCAGGTGACGGCTCGAGCCGGTGTGCTGGACGACCGCCGGCTTGCCGGAGGCGAGGTAGCAGACCGTCCGGTCACTGATCCACCCGTTCCCGTACCGCAGGTAGGCCTCCTTGGCGCAGCTGAACTCGCCCCGCGAGCTCTGGACGTAGGCCTGGAAGTCCCACGGCGAACCGGCGACCTCGGCCGCTGGACGGATCCGCCAGCCCAGCCCCTCCAACCGCTGCACCTCGGGCCGGTCGTAGTCGCTCAGAGCCAGCGCCAGCTCGAGCTCCTGGTCGGTTCGGCGCGGTAGGTCGGCGAACGCCAGGAACGAAGCCCGCTTGTTGTTGTCGTACACCTCCGTGCCGTCGGTGAGCCACTCGCCGGCCCACCAGGACGAGACGGTGGTGAAGCGCCGACAGCCCGGATCGGGGCGGTACGGCCAGAGCTCGAGCGAGACCGCCGGGAAAGTGTGATGCCACAGGCCATTGTCGGTGGGCAGGTTCTCCCCGATCGAGAAGCGGACGTCGTGGTCGTGCAGGTCAAGCCGACCGCTGCGCCACCAGTTCTGCAGCATGCCGGGGTCGATGTCGACCAGCGCCGTGCGGCGGAACCGGGTCAGCAGCTCCGGGGACATGGCGTAGTGGAAGTTCAGCAGCAGGTCCGTACGCCGGAACACGCCCTCCGCCCTCGCCGCGGAGCACGTCACCCATGCCGGCTCCGGCGTCGGCGCCGAGCCGGCCTGGCACACGTGGACGAGCAGCCGGTCCGCCAGGCCGAGACGCTCGAGCCGATCAGCGAGGGTGCGCACTCGCGCGTGGTCCGTCGCGGGGTCGCCGGTGCTGGTCAGCTGCTCCAGCCAGTAGACGTCACATCCCAGGCGGCGGAGCGCGTCGGCGTACTGCGCGTAGACCCAGAAGTGCCCGCCGATGCCAGGGGTGTTGGCCACGTCGTACGCGGCCAGCACGACGGTGGTCATGTGTCGTTGCCGCCGTCGGCCGCGACCTGGTTCCACGGGCCGCTGCCGAAGCCGTATGCCCTGCCGGCGTCGACGCCACCCGGCAGGCGGTGGCCCAGCAGCACCGCGAGGAGTCGCCGGCGCTCCTCCAGGCCGGCAAACGACCACGCATGACCGCTCCGGGCCTGGATCCCGAGCCAGATGACCTGGTTGGCGAGCCGGCCGGCCTCCATCGTCTTCAGCACCACGTCCCAGTCGATGCAGGCGTCGTAGGGGCAGCCGCGTTCAGCCATCGCGTGCAGGTAGTAGCCAAGGACCAGCTCGCGGTCCCGGGGCGGGACATAGGAGAGCTGGGTGGAGATGTCGAACGCAGCCGGGCCGACACCGGCGTGGTCCCAGTCGATGAGCCGCAGCCGGCCGCCATTTCGCGACGACGGCAGGACGAACACGTTGGCCGGCGTCAGATCACCGTGCAGCAGGGTCTCGGGCCCCGCTGTCTCCGCCATCAGCCGGACGCGGTCAACCTCGTCGTCCAGCAGCTGCTGCAGGAGCTCCAGGAGACCGTCTCGGATGCCGGCCCGCTCGGGTGACGGGTCCAGCATCGGTTGACCCAGCCGCTCGAGGGTGCGGATCGCGTCGCGGACGCTGCGCGAGTAGAAGTACGCGCCGAGGTCGCCGCACGAGAAGCGCGCCTCGGGCAACAGGGCGTGGAAGGCGAACCGGGAGTGCATCTCGGCGACTCCGCTCATGGCCGCCTCCACCCGATCGCGATCGACGTCCGGCTGGTCGAGACTGTGCTCGCCGAGATCGGCGTACACGTGCCAGACGTGCCTGCCGCCCCGTTCCCCAGCGGCCGCGACGCGTGGCGGTCCGCACCCGTGCAGCCCGGCGGCGGGCAACCACCGGTCGGTGATCCGGCGCTCCAGCGAGGCCTTCGGGCCGGAGAGCCGCTTGACGACCAAGCTGTCGTGACGACCGGTGCCGAACCGAAGGCGGTAGACACCGCGCCGTAGCTCGGTCACGGCCACCGCCTGTCCGTCACCGTTGGTCTGTCGGCGAAGCAGGCCCTCGAGTGTGGCGGTGTCGGTCGGACCATGTTCGCAGAGCAGCGCACACAGTCCGCGTAGCTGCTGGCTCACGGATCGCTCACCGCCTGGGAGTGCCGCTCGCGCAGGTCGATCTCGAGCGCGTTGCCCTCGCGGGGGTGCGGAACGGACGGGGTTGCGGCCCCCGCGTCCGAGTCGACCATGCGTCCGTGATCGAGCTCGATCCACCTGTCGCACCACTCCAGCGTGCTGGCGCGGTGCGCGATGACGAACGTCGTCCGGTCGGCCGTCAGCCGCTGGACGGCATCCATGATCAACGAGTCCGTGCGGGCGTCGACGGAGCTGGTCGGCTCGTCGAGCACCAGCACCGAACCGCCCCTGAGGAAGGCGCGTGCCAGCGAGATCCGCTGCCGTTCGCCGCCGGAGAGCTGCATGCCTCGCTCGCCGACCGACGTGTCGTAACCGTCCGGCAGGCCCCGGATGAAGTCATCGGCGTGTGCCTGCTCCGCCGCCGCGACCACCTCGGCCCAACGCGCATCGGGGCGGGCGTAGCGGATGTTCTCGGCGATGCTGGTCGAGAACAACAGGGGCTCCTGCAGGGCGAGCGCCAGCTGGCTGCGCAGGTTGCCGAGCGCAAAGTCGCGCAGGTCGATCCCGTCGAGCCGGATCCGGCCTTCGGTCGGGTCGAAGAACCGGGCCAGCAGCTGAACGAGCGTGGTCTTTCCGGCGCCGGTGGCGCCTCGGACCGCGATCCGGGTGCCTGGCTCGACGTAGAAGCTGACGTCGTGCAGGGCCGCCGGCCGTTCGTTGTACCGCATGCTGACGTGCTCGAACGCAACCGAACCCGCCGTACGCGGCAGCCGCAGGGCGTTCGGACGTTCGGGCACCTCGGGCACTTCGTCGAGGAAGTCAAATACCCGTTCGACGCTGGCCCATGAGGCCTGCAGCGTCGCCGTCTTCTTGCTCATCGTGCGCAGCGGGCCGTAGAGCTGGCTCAGGTAGGAGATAACCAGGAGCAGCGCGCCCAGCGTCAGCGACCCGGCCTGCACGTTACGCACGCCGATGAAGAGCACCGCGGCGGTGCCGAGCGCCGTGACCAGTCCGATGGACAGCCCGAACAGGCCCTCGGCACGGGCCAGGCCCACCCGGGCCCGAACCCCCTCGCGCGACCGCTGGCTGAATCTGTCGGACTCGGTGTCCTCCTGCACGAACGCCTTGACCACGCGCAGTGCCCCCAGCACCTCCTGGACGACGGCCATGGCGTCGCTGTCCAGCTGCTTGGCCTGCCGGTATCGCTGCCGCATCCGGGATCGGTAGGCACTGGTAAGCACGATCAGCAGCGGCGAGAGCACCAGCGCGACGATCGCCAGCTGCCAGTCGATCTGAGTGATCACGAAGATCGCAGACACGACGGTGATCGCGGCGGCGAGCCCCGGCAGGAACCCTTCGAGGGTCAGTTTCTGCAGTGCAGTCGCGTCGTACTGCACCCTGTAAAGCGAGTCACCCGTTCCCTTCGCGTCGTGGCGCAGCAGCGACAGCCGCTGTGCGTGGCTGAACACTCGGGTGCGGATCCGCAGCGTCAGTTCCTCGCCTGTGCGGCTGTGCAGGACGTAGCTGCCCAGGGCCTGCAGCTGCGCGAGCACGATGACCGCCACCTGCAGGACCGCGAGGGCCAACAGCAGCCACGTGTCCGACGACGTGACCGCGGAGGGAAGCACGGCGCCGAGGAGGGCGGGCACCGGTTTGCCGCCGATCACGCTGTCGACGGCCACCTTCAAGGGCACCGGCGACAGCAGTAGGACCGGCGCCGCCATCAGGTCGACCAGCAGCACCAGCAGCAGTTGGGCGCGGTGCGGGCGTGCTTCGGCGAGCAGCCGCCGCAGGGGTCGCGGGGATCCGTGTCGCCCCTCCGGTGCATGCTGACGGTCACTGCCGCTCGCGTTCGTGGCCCCCCCAGGCATGGCGTCGTCGTTTCGCGATCCCCGAGAGTCCACCTGTATCAAGGGCACGCCCGCCCGCCCCAGTCACGGGCCGTACCCAATTGCGCGATCGTACCAACCGGATGCTTGCCGTCTGCTACTTTTGGCGACGCTCGGGGCAGGTTCAGGCGGCGTTGTACAGGGGGTTCGTCGCCTCGCAAGGCATAGGTGGGATCTTGTGGGGGGACGCCCGGCGTTCAGCCATGTTGTGACGAGTCCGCGGCTGGCGCCGGGACGGGTCGTGACCGACGGGAAGTACCTGTCGCTGGACGGGGCGGCCTTCCGGGTGCGCGGTGCGACCTACGGAACGTTCCGCCCGCGCGGTGACGGCGCACTGTTCCCCGACCGAGCCCTGGTCGAACGGGACTTCTGCGACATGGCGGCCGCGGGCCTGAACACCGTCCGCACGTACACCCTCCCGCCGGCCGACGTGCTCGACGTCGCCGATGCGCTCGGCCTGCGCCTGCTGGTTGGCCTCGACTACGAGGACTGGCGGGGCCAACCCACTACAGGCCGCACCGCCCGCCGCCGGGTGCTGTCCGCCGGGAGGAGCGCGGTCGCTGAGGCCATGGCAGCCTGCGCAGGGCGACCCTCGGTGCTCGCGGTGCTGGTCGGCAACGAAGTCCCCGCCGACGTCGTCCGGCTGCACGGGCCTGGCGCCGTCCAGGACACCCTTTCGACCCTGGTAGCAGAGGTACACGCCGCCGACCCCGACATGCTGGCGGGCTACGCCAACTTCCCGACCACCGAGTACCTGCACGTCGAGGGCCAGGACCTGGTCTGCTTCAACGTGTTCCTGGAGCGACCCGACCTGCTGCGCCGCTACCTTCGTCACCTCCAGGTGATCTCCGGCGATCTGCCGCTGGTCGTCACCGAGCTGGGACTCGCGGCCGAGCTGCACGGCGAGACGGGCCAGGCGTCCGCCCTCGGCTGGCAGCTCGCCCTGGTCGATGAGTCCGGCTGCGCGGGCGCGACGGTTTTCGCGTGGACCGACGAGTGGGCGGTCGCGGGCAAACCGGTGGAGGGGTGGGGATTCGGGCTGACCGACGGGCAACGCCGGCACCGGCCGGCGCTGCCCGTGGCCGCGGCGTGGGCCCGCACCACCGTTCGCGACCTCCGAGAGACCTGGCCGCGGATCTCCGTGGTGGTATGCGCCTACAACGAGGAACGGACCATCGAGGAATGCTTGTCCTCGCTACGGGACTGCGACTACCCGGACCTCGAGGTCATCGTCTGCGACGACGGGTCCTCCGACCGGACGCTCTCGCTGGCCACCCAGTTCCCGTTCCGCGTCCTGTCACTGCCACACGGTGGCCTCAGCGCCGCCCGCAACGCCGGGCTCGCCGCCGCGACCGGCGACATCGTTGCCTACCTCGACGCCGATGCATCGTGCCACGCCGAGTGGCCCTACCGGCTCGCGGTCTCGTTCGACGACGGGGCGGTGGTGGCCACGGGTGGGCCGAACTTGCCGGTGCCGCGGTCGGGGCTGGTTGAGCGGGCCGTCGCCGCGTCACCGGGCGGACCCGCGCACGTGCTGCTCACCGACGATCGGGCCGAGCACGTGCCTGGCTGCAACATGGCATTCCGCACGGATGTGCTGCGCGCGATCGGGGGGTTCGACGTCCTGTACCGCACGGCAGGCGACGACGTCGACGTGTGCTGGAAGTTGCTGGACCGCGGCGAGCAGATCGCGTTCGCGCCGGCCGCCCAGGTCCGCCACCACCGCCGGTCGACCGTCGCGGGCTTCCTGCGGCAGCAACGCGGCTACGGCCGGGCTGAGCGGATTCTGGCCTCGCAGCACCGGCATCGCTTCAACCGTCTCGGCCAGGCGATGTGGGCCGGCGGGGTCTACGGCCCGGGCCAGCTGCTGCCCTCCTTGCTGCGGCCGCTGGTCTACCACGGCACCCGCGGCGCGGCGGCGTTCCAGCCGGTGGTGGTGCGACGGTCCGAGCGGGCGCACGCATGGCTGTCGGCTCGGTTGCCGCTGACCGTGCCGCTGGGGGCGGCCGGCCTGCTGCTCGCCCTGGCCTCGCGATGGTTCCTGCTGCTGCCCGCCGCTGCCGGTCTGGTCGTCCTCGGCTACGTCGCGGGGGTTTTCCTGGCCAGCCGACCGCCCCGCGACGAGCCGCACCCGGCGGCATTCCGCTCGCTGGTGGCACTGCTTCACCTGGTGCAGCCATTCGCCCGGGCCGCCGGGCGGCTGACCCGGCGGCCTCCGGGGCCCGTTCCGGACGCGGCGACCGCCTGGACCGGCGACCGGCTCGCGTGGTTGGCCGCGATCGAGCGGCGCCTGGCTGCCGCAGGGCGTCGGGTTCGGCACGGCGGGCAACATGTCGGCTGGGACCTCGAGGTGTCGACGCCGCTGCTCCGCGGCCGGCTGACGACCGCGGTCGCGTGGGGATGGGAGCCGCGTTTCCGGCTCACGGTCCGTCCCCGCATGGCTGCTGCGGTCGCTGCGCTCCTCGCGGTGGCGCTCACCGCCGCCGGGTCACGCGCCGGGCCGGTGCTGCTGGTGCTGATGGCCATCGCGGCCCTGGTCGACCGGATCGTCCTCGCACGGGTCGTCCGCCGGTGCATCGCCGCGACCGGCCCCGAGGGGGAGTCGTGATGAGCAACCCGCGGGCAGTGGTCACCGGCGGCGCTGGCTTCCTGGGCTCGAACCTGTGCCGGCGGCTGCTGGGCGAGGGCTACGACGTGGTGTGCATCGACGACTTCAGCACCGGGATGCCGGCGAACGTGGCCCGCCTGGCGGACCACGCCGGGTTCCAGATGGTCCGGGCCGACGTCACCGAGGCGGTGGTGGTCGCGGGCCGGGTCGACGCCGTACTGCACTTCGCCTCGGCCGCCTCACCGATCCACTACGCGAACCTGGCGATCGAAACGCTGAAGGCCGGCTCGTTCGGCACGCTGCACTCGCTGGACCTGGCGCGGGAGAAGGGCGCGCGGTTCCTGCTCGCCTCCACCTCCGAGGTGTACGGCGACCCGCAGGTGCACCCACAGCCGGAGTCCTACTGGGGCCACGTCAGTTCGGTGGGCCCACGCAGCATGTACGACGAGGCGAAGCGGTTCGCCGAGGCCATGACCATGGCCTACAGGAGCAGGCACAGCGTGAACACGGCCATCGTGCGAATCTTCAACACCTACGGGCCGCCGATGCGACCGGACGACGGCCGGGCGATCCCGACGTTCATCCGGCAGGCGCTGACCGGCCAGCCACTGACCGTAGCGGGTGACGGGCTGCAGACCCGCTCCGTGTGTTACGTGGACGACCTGGTGGAGGGCATCCTTCGTCTGCTGTGGTCGGACCACCCCGGGCCGATCAATATCGGCAACCCGCACGAGATGACAGTCCTTGCGCTGGCGGAGTTGATCCGTGCAGTCTCCGGATCCTCCTCCCCGGTCGTCCACGTGCAGCGTCCGACCGACGACCCGATGGTCCGGCGACCCGACATCACCCTGGCCCGCTCGGTGCTCGGCTGGGAGCCGGCAGTCCCGGTCGACACCGGGCTCGAAAGGACCACGGCGTGGTTCGTGGCACATCACGCGCTGCCCGCCCCTCTCAACGGAGTCCGGCAGAACGGCCGGAGCAGGCAGATCCCGCGGATCCCGGCACCCGCCGCCCCACGTCCTTCGGCGGCAGAGGCCTGGTAGCCGTTCGGTGAAGCTCAGCCGGGCTCGGTGGTTCCGTGCCGGGACGCAGCGCGGCTGCGAGCCGCGCGCTCGCCGGAGGCTGGCCCTGACGGTGTCTCATCGCGTGCAGCCTCGTCCTCGAGCGCAACGAGGTCCACGACACGGGTCGCCGCGTCGCGAAGGCGCTCGCTCAGCTCGTCGGCGCCGGGGCTGAGCACGACGAGCGGCCCGCGGTCGGCGAGAGCGGCGAAGATCCCGTCGTTGCTCAGGACGAGCACCTGGATGGCGTCAGTGCGCAGCTTGTCGGCCGCGTCGAGGAGCACGAGATCGGCCAGGTCGCTGCCATCGGGAACCGGATGCGCGCTTGCCGCAAACTCGGCGAGGTGCGGCCGGCCGCGTCTGACCGCGCCTTCTTGACCGGCCAGCGCCGCATGGTCCGCCTGTCGTGCCAGCGCTACAACGGCGGCCATCCGGGCCCGCCATCGCCGCGGGGCGGCCCGCAGGTTGTCCAGGTCGACGAGCAGGACGCGCGTTCTCCCGCCGTTGACCCACAGCTGGTTACGTTCCAGCCACCCGCACAGCGCCTTGGCGAGAGGTTCCGTCGGCTCGTCCGAGGCGACGGGGCCGACACGAGATCGTTGGCTGCCGACATGGGCGGGTGCTCGGATGCCGAGGCTGACCCACTCGTAGTCGTCCCACTCGCTCGGCCCACCTCCCAGTCCCATCCCGCCATCCTTGCAGTTGCACCCGGAACGCGGCGTGCAAGCGATCGGCGTGGTCGGTGGGGATGCGGACGAAACGATGGGCGGCTGCTGTCAGCCTTCGGAGGCGCGCTGCTGCGGCGGCTGAGGTGCCGGTCGGATGTTCGCGTTGCGATGGAACACGTTGTCCGGGTCGTAGACAGCCTTGATCCTGGCAAGTCGTTGGTACTTGGCCTCGCCATAGCTGCTGCGCACTCGGTCATCGGGAAACTCGGTCTCGCCGTTGATGTAGCTGCCGATCCCCATCGCATGCGGCACCAGCGCGTCCCAGAAGGCGCGAACCCAGCCGCGGTCAGCGTCGAGCATCCCCTGGTTGTCGGCCAGCGCGATGAGGAACAGGCAGAACCGTGGCGAACGGCCGCCACCGAACGCGGTGTCGTCGTCGCCCACCTCGCTGTAGGCACCGTCCAGCCGGTAGACGAACATCGCGGAACGCGGCGACGTCTTGCGCGGCAGGTGCTCGGTCACGACCGAGATCACCTGCGGCGAAAGCTCCTCCACGTAGATCGCCTTGTCGTAGGCGAGCAGCCCGAAGGCCATGTCCTCGTCGAACATCTGCTGCAGCTGCACGTAGGGCATCGGGGTCACGAGGTCGACGAGCGGGGGCAGGTCGGTGCGGATCCGCGCGACGACGGCCTCGTGTTCGGCGGCGGTCCCGAAGCCGGTGAGCAGCAGGGCGCAGCCAGGCCGGTGGTGGTGCTCCTCCGGGACGAACGGTGCGGGCGGGGCGCTGACGCCTCCGATGATGACGTTGAGGTCAGGTGCAAGTGTCGAGATGACGTCGCGGGCCAGCCGAAGGACCTCCGCGCTCTGCTCCAACGGCCAGAAGAACAGGCCGAACTGGACCATTGGGGCCACTGGGTGCAGCTGGAAGTCGAACCGGGTGACGACACCGAAGTTGCTGCTGCCTCCCCTGATCGCCCAGTAGAGATCGGGTTCCTCGTCGGGTGAGGTGTGCCGGACCCGGCCGTCGGCGGTGACCACTTCCGCCGAGACCAGGCTGTCCACGGCCAGCCCGTACTTGCGGGTGAGCCACCCCATACCGCCGCCGAGGGTGAGACCGCCGACACCGGTGTGCCCGACGATCCCGGCCGTGGTGGCCAGGCCGTGCACCTGGGTGGCCGTGTCACGATCGGCCAGGGTCGCGCCGCCGCCGACCGTGCATCGCCTGGCCACCGCGTCGACGGTCACGTCCTTCATCAGACTCAGGTCGATCTGCAGCCCGTCCTGTACGACGCTGTTCCCGCCGGTGCTGTGCGCGCCGCCACGGACCGCGATCTCGAGATCGTGTGCGCGGGCGAAGCCGATCGCGGCACCGACGTCACCAGCGCTCGCACACCGCACGATGATCCTCGGGCGGAGATCGATGGCACCGTTCCACACAGTCCGGGCCTGGTCGTAGCCTCGGTCGCCGGCGACGAGCACCTCGCCGGAGATCTCGTTGCGAAGGACATCGACGTCAACGGTGGCGACATCAGTCATGGCGGACCCTCTCGTCCCCGCCACAGTGCTCCCGGTGGGCCCGGCTCGCAAGTGACAGCGACGGCTTGTCGGCGGTCGGGCTAGCGTGGCGGGCATGGACAAATCAACCCCTGTCGGCACGGGTGTGGCCACCGATCTGCATCGATACCTCCAACAGTCTCGGGAGAGTGTGGTCTCGGCCCTGGACGGCTTGACCGACTACGACATCCGCCGGCCGATGACGCCCAGCGCCACCAACCTGCTCGGACTGATCAAGCATCTCGCGGGCCTAGAGCTCGGCTACCTGGGCGACTCGGTCGGCCGTCCCTCTCCCGTCCGGCTGCCCTGGGTCGACGACGAGACGATCTGGGACAGTGCCGACATGTGGGCCACGGCCGAGGAGACACGGGATGGCATGGTCGCCCTGTACCAGACCGCGTGGCAGCACTCCGACCAGTCGATCGGGCGGCTGGGCCTCGACGCCCCGGCGCACGTGTCGTGGTGGCCCGAGGAACGACGGGAGACCACATTCGGGTCCTTGCTCGTCCGCGTCGTCGCCGAGACCGCTCAACACGCAGGACATGCCGACATCCTTCGCGAGATGATCGACGGGCGATCGGGACGTGACCATGACGAGGTCGGCGACGCCGCATGGTGGGCCCGCCACGTCGAGCGCGTCCAGCAGGCGGCGGACAGGCACCGAGGGCCGGATCGGCCCGCGCCGTCATGAGAGGAGTCGGTTTCTCACCCCGGCCGAGGGCCGGCGTCCTGCCTATAGTCGAAGGGCGCGTGCAGGCGCGGTTCCTGCTGGAGGATGCCATGCAGAGGGTGCAGCTGCCCGACCCGTTCGTCGAGCCGACGCCGCGCCGGATCCGGGTACGGCTGGGTGACGGGCTCGTCGCCGACAGCACCCGCGCTCAGCTCCTCGTCCAGTACGGACCGATGGGCCTGCCCACCTACTACCTGCCCCAGGACGACGTGCGCCAGGACGAGCTGGTCGACGAGACGACCGGGCCGGGAGGGCAGCAGATCTGGGCGGTCCGCTCCGGCGGGAAGCGGGTCGAGGGTGCGGCGTGGACGCACGAGGACCCAACGGGACCCATGGCCGCACTGGCCGGGCACGTGACGTTCTCCTGGCGGCAGCTGGAGTGGTATGAGGAGGACGAGCGCGTCATCATCCATGCCCGGGATCCCTACAAGCGGGTCGACACCTTGCGCGGCTCGCGCCGTGTGCAGGTCTACGTCAACGGTGAGCAGGTGGCGAGCAGCGTTCGTCCGCTGCTCCTGTTCGAGACCCATCTCCCCACGCGCTACTACCTCCCCTTCGAGGACGTGCGCACCGACCTGTTGGAGCCGAGTGACCATGTGACCACGTGCCCCTACAAGGGCCGGGCGCGCTACTGGTCACTCCGCGTGGGCGACACCCTCGTTCCAGATCTGGCGTGGAGCTATCCGGATCCCATCCCGGAGAACCCGAAGATCCGCGACCTGGTGTGCTTCTTCAACGAGCGAGTCGACCTTGTCGTCGACGGGGAGAAGCTGGAGCGCCCCCTGACACCGTGGTCACCGGGGGCACCAGAGGCCGATGCCGACGCTGCCCAGCTGCGGCGCTGAGCAGCTCGGTGCGATGACGAGCGGTCAGGCATCCTTGCTGCCGTTGAATGTCTGGCCGACCCACTCCCTGACGGAGCCGAGAAGCGTCGAGGCGTCGCGAACCAATTTCGCCACCGCGTCCTGACTCTGCCGGAACTTCTCTGCGTAGCTGCGCGCTGCCTCTTGCGCGGCTTGGCTCACATTGGCTGTGCCGTCGTCGGCTCGTCTGGGGTAGTCGCCGGAGAGGACTCTCGTATAGCCGCCTGAGTCGACCCACCGGCGTAGCTCACTGGCGCGAACGACCGCGAAGGGGTGCGACCGTGCCTCGACCAGGAGAAGCTTGAGAACCGAGTCGCGCAGGTCGCCGGAGGCGTCGTACTCGGTGCCTTGGGCGAAGAACGAGGTCGGGTCGAGGTTCTCGAGGTGGCCTCCGCTGGCGAGCTTCATGTGGACCCGGAACGCGACCGCCGGATCCTGGGTGGCGAGCAACCCGGCGCGGTCAGCGGACAGCTCCGACTTGCGGGACCACTCCATCAGGCCGGCCAGGATCGCACGGACGCCTAGCCCCCCGAGCGGGATCGCGGTGAGGACGCCGCTGAGTTGGATCAGTCGCTGTAGCAGGGTCTGGTAGACGGCGTGCCCGCTGCCGACGTGGCCCATCTCATGTCCGAGAGCGAAACGCATCTCCTCTTCGTCGAGGAGATCGACCATTCCTGACGAGACAACGATGAGCGGCTTGTCCATCCCGATGGTGATCGCGGTCGGGACCGGGTTCGATGGGACGTACAGCTCCGGTACTGAGGGCGCGTCGAGGGCCGCGGCCGCCTCGGCCAGGAGCTGATGCAGCTTCGGGAACTGCCGCTCATCGACCCGGATCGCGGATCCCAGGTAGACCAACCGAACGGCTCGCTCGTTGACGAGCCCGGACAGCTTCTTGATCAGGCTGTCGAAGCCCCGCAACTTGCGCAGAGCGACAAGTGCCCCGCGGTCGGCAGGGTGTTCCCAGGCACGGGAGCTGATCTCGGGCAGCAGAGTGCGTGTGCGGGTCGGATGGCTGGACATGTCGGATAGTTTGCCCGCCGGAGCGGCACGGAGTGCGGGAAACGGGAACAGACGAGCCGACCCCCTTGACGCGTGTGTCTACCGATCTGTCTGGCCGTGCTCGCTGCCGGCGACCACGAGGCCGGTCTCGTAGGCGAAGGCCACCGCATGCGCTCGGTCACGCAGGCCGAGCTTGGTGAAGACCCGGCCCAGATGGGTCTTCACCGTGCCCTCGCTGAGGAACAGCGTCGCGGCGATCTCGGCGTTGGTCATGGTGCGCCCGACGAGTGTCAGCACCTCACGCTCGCGGGGCGTGATCGCCGCCAGTCGCTCCTCGCTGACCCTGGCCGGCAGCGGTCGGCTGACGAACTGCTCCAGCAGGCGTCGGGTCAGCTCCGGTGCGAGGAGGGAGTCCCCGGCCGCCACGACCCGAACTGCGGCGGTCAGCTGCTCGGGTGGGGAGCTCTTGAGCAGGAAGCCGCTGGCTCCGGCGCGGATGGCGTCGTACAGGTGCTCGTCCCGGTCGAACGTGGTGAGCATCAGCACCCGGGTCGTCGAGTCGCACGAAGCGACGATGGCCCTGGTGGCGTCGATGCCGTCCATGTCCGCCATGCGCAGGTCCATCAGCACCACCTGTGGGCGTAACCGGGACACCAGGTCTATCGCGGCGCGGCCACCGTCGGCCTCACCGAGGACGTCGATGTCGTCGGCGGCCTCGAGGATGAGCCGGATGCCCTGCCGGACGATCGCCTCGTCGTCGACGATGACGACAGTGGTCACGCGTTCACCTCGCTACCGGGCATGGAGCCCTCATAGGGAAGCTCGGCGACGAGCCGCCAGCCGGCCCCTTCGGGACACGCGCGCAGCGTCCCGCCGTAGAGGGCCAGGCGCTCCTGCAGACCGAGCAACCCGGAGCCGCCAGACGGCAACGAAGCCGCACCCGAGACTCGCTCGCCGCCGGCATCCGCGACCTCCAGCCGAAGGCAAGACGGGGTGTAGGTCACGACGACGTCTGCGTGGGTCGGACCGACGTGCTTCAGAACGTTGGTGAGCCCTTCCTGTACGACGCGGTAGGCGCAGTGGCTGAGCCCCGGCGTCAGGTCGACGGCTTCGCCGACCGTGTGCAGGTGCACCTCCAGGCCGGAGCCGCGCAGCCCCATGGCCAGGTCCGGCAGCCTTGCGAGCGCCGGCGCCGGCGCACGTCGGTCGCTGTCCGGTGGCTGCGACGCCGGATCGTGGGTGCGCAGCAGCCCGAGCATCCGGTGCAGGTCCTCGAGCGCCTGCCTGCCGGCCGACTCCACGGCCAACAACGGGTCCCGTGCCCCTTCCGGCCTGGTGTCCAGGACGGCGCGGGCGGCGCCGGCCTGCAGCACCATGACGCTCACGGCGTGCGCGACGATGTCGTGCAGTTCGCGGGCGATGCGCGCCCGCTCGGCAGTCAACGCAGCCTCACGGTCGCGCTCCTGGCTCTCCGCCAGCTGGGCGTGCGCCATCGCCAGTGCATGCTCCCGGTGCCGATGGTGGCGCACCAGCCGGCCGAGCGCCCACGCTCCGGTGAAGATGGCCAGGTTGCCGACCAGGTCGCCGGGCGCGCGCGCCGACGACTCGGTGACCGGGTACACGGTCAACGCGGTGAGCAACACGATGAGTGAGGCGGGGCCCTGCCTGCCAGGGCCATGCGCGCCGCCCGAGTACAGCACGACCAGTAGGGCGAGAAACCCGGAAACGACCGGCGCCGGCCCCAGGGCCTCCTGCACGACCAGCGCAGAGCCGCACGCGGCAGCAGCGACGACGACCGCCCGGCGGCGCAGCGCCACCGACGCGGTCATGACCAGGAAGCACAGCGCCTGCCCCCACCAGGGACCCTCGACCTGCTCCCGCACAGCGGTCAGCTCGACGACGGCGGCCGCGCCCAGGACGACGGCGAGGGCCAGGTCGGCGGCCAGCCAGTGCCGCTGTTCCCACCCGCGCAGCCGCGCGACTCCGCTCCTCACCCGCCTAGCGTGGCATGAGCACGGACCGCAACACGTCCGACTGTGGGAGTACGGCCCGTCTGTCTACAGCCACACGAGATCGAGCCGTCAGGGCGACGCGCTGGGTGAGCGCCGTCCCTAGCGTCGTTGACGTCCTGTTGCCCCACTGGAAAGGGAAAATGCCATGTCGGTCTCAGAAGGCATCATGCTCCTTGCCCTGCTCCCGCTGCCGCTCCTCCTCGGGGCGGTGCTCGGGATGGCCGACCGCGTGTGGTGGTGGGCCGCGGCCGCTGCCGTCGTGCTCTTCAACGTCGCAGCGATCGCGCCGCCTCCCGAAGCCGGTCAACCGCGGGTCGCCGGTGACGACGTGGTGTTCCTCCTCGTCTGTTCCGCCATCATCACCGCCGTTGCCGCACTGGGCTTCTGGACCGGCAGATGGTCCGCGCGGCTGGTGACGCGCCGCCGCGCGACGAGCGCGGCCGCCCGGTAGGCCTGCCGGTGTCGGCGGTGAGCCGGTAACCAGCCAGTGTGGTAGAACGCGAAGGGTGGCGACCTTCCTTGTCATGCTTCGCCGCTCCGGCCCTCAGTGGGACCCGTCGAGGCCGATGGAGGAGCAGTCCGACTGGCCCGCGCACGCATCCTTCATGGACGGGCTGGTGGATGCGGGCTTCCTCGTCCTGGGCGGGCCGCTCGCCGACGATCACCGCGTGGTGCACGTCGTCGAGGCCGAGTCCGAGGACGCGGTGCGCGCCACGCTCGCGCGTGATCCGTGGAGCGGGACGCATCTGCGGGTTGACACGGTCGACCCGTGGACGATCCGGCTGGACGGTCGGCGCGCCTAGCCCACGCCGGCGTAGGAGTGGAAGCCCACCAGCCAGATGTTCACGACGAGGTAGTTGAACAAGAACGTGACGTAGCCGAGCACCGCGACGTATGCCGCCTTGCGTCCCCGCCAGCCTGCGGTCGCCCGCGCGTGCAGGTAGCAGGCGTAGACCATCCACGTGATGAAGGCCCACGTCTCCTTCGGGTCCCAGCCCCAGTAGCGGCCCCAGGCGTTCTCGGCCCAGATGGCGCCCGCGATCACCGCGAACGTCCAGATCGGGAAGGCGAACGCGTGCATCCGGTAGGCCGCCCGGTCCAGGCTGGCGGCGGTCGGGAAGCGGTCCATGAACGACGGCGCGCGTTGCGCGACCGGCACCCGCTCCCGCCGTTCCTGCACGAGATAGCAGACGGTCTGGGAGAAGCCGATGGTGAGGATGCCGGACGCGATGATCGCGGCCGACACATGGATGACCAGCCACGCCGACTTCAGCGCCGGGACGAGCTCGGCGGAGTCGGTGTAGAGCACACTGACGGCCAGCCCGAGCGTCAGCAGCACCGGCAGGACGACGAAGACGCCGAGGTAGCGCAGGTCGCGCCTGGTCTGCAGCACGAGGTACACGCCGGTGACCGCCAGCGCGCCGGTGACCGAGAACTCGAACATGTTGCCCCACGGCGGCCGGCCGGCGGAGACCCCGCGCAGGACGACCGACGCGAGGTGCAACCCGAAGGCCAGCACGGTGAGCGACACCGCGACGCGGCCGACCCGCTCCGAACGAGCGGCCCCGGGGTCGCCGCCCACGGTGGTGGGGAGGGGGTCGTGGGCACCGCCGGCGCCGACGGTGGCCACCTCGCGGTCCCTCGTACGGCGGGGCGTGAACGCCAGCGCTGCCGCATAGCAGTACATCGCGCCGGCGTACACCGCGATCGCGGAGTAGAGCAGGTAGTTGCTGACCTGCGCCAGACTGTCGCCTGCCACTCAGACCTCCTCGTTCCTCGGCGTCGCCCCGGCACCGTCGGCACCGGTGCGCAAGGCCTCGCTGACCTGCATGACCTCGTCGGCCAGCGGGTCGCCATCGGTCCGGGCCAGACCGGCGACCTCGACGACGGTACGCCCGTCCGGTCCGGCGGTGGCGCGGACCCAGACCCGCCGCCGGCGCACGAACAGGGACAGCATGAGGCCCACCAGGGCCAGTGCCGCGGCTCCCAGCGCAGGCTCCTTCCCGGGATCGTGTGCCACCTGCAGGGTGGCGAACCGGCGGACTCCGTCGAGGCGGATGCTGCCCTGACCCTCGGGCAGGGTCATGGTGTCCCCCACCGCCAGCTCGCCGCGCAGCGGCTGGCCGCCGTCGGTCTCGACCTGCGTCATCCGGCTCGTGTCGAGCCGGTAGACCGACTGAGGGGTGCCGTCGTCAAGACCCAGGTCACCGACCCATGCCGTGAGGTAGGCACGCGGGAGCACGGTGTCAGGGAACGTGGAGACTGGACCCGCGACCCGGTCGATCGTCCCGGTGGGCGCGAAGATGCCACCGAACCCCAGCTGCTCCGGCCGGGCGCCGGGCACCTTGACCACGCCCTCGGAGGTGTTGTTCGCATCGCGCGGCAGGAACGGTGAGGGACCCCGGAAAACGACCTCTCCCGAGCCGTCGCGCACGGTGAACACCGGGGCATAGCCGTTGCCGATCAGGAAGATCTTCGTACCGCCGACCACCAGCGGATGGTTCACCCGCAGGGTGTAGCGCTGCTCCTGGGCGCCCGGCTCGGTCGTGTAGGTCAGCTCGGCCCGGTAGTCGCGGGGGGCGCCCTGCTGGTCACCGACGAGCTGGTAGCGCACGTCGAGGTCGTCGAGGTCGACCGTGAACGGAGTCAGCCCGGCGTCGGAGAACCGCGGTCCCGTCTCGAACG
>JBOGDY010000011.1:0-22162 GCA_050742955.1 Actinomycetes bacterium
GAGCTGGCCGGCCCGCCGTCGAACCGTCCCCGCGAGCTCCGGCTCGGCGCGCAGCACCTGCAAGGCGGCCAGAGCGGCACCCGCGCTCGGCGGCGCCAGCGCCGTGTCGAAGATGAACGCCCGCGCGGTGTTGGTCAGGTGCTCCACCACGTCGCCATGACCGAGGACGGCCCCGCCCTGGGCGCCGAGCGCCTTCGACAGGGTGACGGTCAGCACCACGTCGGGCTTCCCGGCGATGCCGGCCGCGTGTGCCGCGCCGCGACCCGCGGGACCCACCACGCCGAGCGAGTGCGCCTCGTCGACCACCAGCAGGGCGCCGTGCCGACGGGCCACCGCGTGCAGCTCGGCCAGCGGTGCCACGTCGCCGTCGACCGAGAACACCGCGTCGGTCACGACCAGGGCTCGGCCGGTCGTGCGCCGTGACAATGCCGCGTCGACAGCAGCGACGTCACGATGCGGGGCCACCACGACGGTGGCCCGGCTCAACCGGCAGGCGTCCACGACCGACGCATGGTTGCCGGCGTCGGAGACCACCGTGCAGCCCGCATCGGCGAGTGCGGTGACCGCGCCGAGGTTGGCGAGGTAGCCGGACGAGAAGGCCAACCCTGCCGCGGCGCACAGGAAGTCGGCCAGCTCGCGCTCCAGCACCGCGTGGAGCTCGGTGCTGCCGGTCACCAGCCGCGACCCGGTCGAGCCCACGCCCCACATCCGGGCCGCCTCGACGGAGGCATCGACCACGCGCTTGTCGCGCGCGAGCCCGAGGTAGTCGTTGGAGGCCAGGTCGAGCACGTCGTCGGACGTGGGGCGCGGACGCAGCTCCCGGCGCAGCCCGGCGGCCAACCGTGTCCGCGCGGCGTCGCGCAGGGACGCCAACGGGTCGTCGGTCACTGCACCACCGCGCGGATGCTCTCGTCGACCACGGAGCAGATCACCGCCAGGTCGTCCTCGCCGATCGCGAGCGGCGGCATCAGCACGACCACGTCCCCAAGAGGGCGCACCCAGACCCCGCGGCGGCGCGCCTCCTGGCAGACGGCGAAACCGGTCCGCTCGCCGACCGGTGCCACCTCGATGCCGGTCATCGTGCCGACCCGACGGATCTCGCGCACCCCGTCGTACAGGCTGAGGTTCTTCGTGAGCTCGCCGATGCGTTCGCCCACCCGCGCCGCGTGGCTCACCGTCTCGCGCTCGGCCATCAGCCGCAGGTTGGCGATGGCGGCGGCGCAGCACAGCGGGTTGGCCGTGTAGGAGTGGCCGTGGAAGAACGTGCGCGCCTCGGCGGGTGCGCCGAGGAACGCGTCGTAGACCTCCTCGCGCGCGAGCACCGCCGACAGCGGTAGGTAGCCGCCGGTCAGGCCCTTGCCGCAGGTCATCAGGTCGGGCACGACCCCGGCGTGCTGCACCGCCCACATCCGACCGGTGCGGCCGATGCCGGTCGCCACCTCGTCGACCACCATGAGCGCACCGAACTCGTCGCACAGCGCGCGCACGCCCCGCACGAACGACACGTCGTGGGTGAGCATCCCGCCGGCCGCCTGCACCAGCGGCTCGACCACGACGGCGCAGACCCGGGCTCCGTCGCGTTCGAGCAGCGCGCGCATCTCGGCGAGCACCTCGCGCGCCCGGTCGGCGCGGGTCTGGCCAGGCGCGAGAACGCCGGGGGAGGAGACCATCCGGGTCTCCAGCAGGATCGGGCGGTAGGTCGCGTGGAACAGCCCGATCCCGCCGACGCTCACCGCGCCCAGCGTGTCGCCGTGGTAGCCCTCGGTGACGTGCACGAACAACGGCCGCTGCTGTCCGCGCTGGGCCTGCGCCTGGTAGGCCATCTTGATCGCGGCCTCGACCGCCGACGAGCCGTCACCGCAGTAGAAGACCCGGGACAGCCCGGCGGGCGCGGTGGTCAGCAGCGCCTCGGCCAGCTCGATGCCGGGCTCGTGGGTCTGGCCGAGGAAGGTCGCGTGGTCGAGCCGGGTCAGCTGCTCGCGGATCGCCGCGTCGATCTCCGGTACGCCGTGGCCGTGCACCGTCAGCCACAGCGAGGAGACACCGTCGAGGTAACGGTTGCCGTCGGTGTCGACGAGGTGCATGCCCTCGCCACGCTCGACGACGATCGGCTCGTCGGACGGCCAGACCGAGTGCTGGGTGAAGGGGTGCCAGACACTGCGCAGGTCACGGGCGACCAGGTCGGCGGTGCGGTCGGTCCTCACCCCCCGAGACTAGAGCGCGACCACCTAGGCTCGGTCGCGTGGCCTCGTTGAACGAGATCGTGCGGCAGCGCACCGACCTGACCGGCGAGGACCTCGACTGGCTGCACCGGCTGCTCGCCGACTGGCAGCTGCTGGCGGACCTGTCGTTCGCCGACCTCGTCCTGTGGCTGCCGCTGCGCGAGGGCTCGGGCTTCGTTGCCGCCGCGCAGATGCGACCCACGACCGGACCGACGGTGCACCACGACGACGTCGTGGGCTCGGACCTGCCACGGGGCCGCCGGCCGCAGGTCGACCGGGCCTACGACGAAGGGCGCATCTGCCGCGAGACCGACCCCGACTGGCCCGACGACGTGCCGGTGCGGGAGGAGACGATCCCGGTCCGGCGGGCCGGGTCCGTGGTCGCGGTGGTCAGCAGGCACACCAACCTGGCCGCGGCCCGCACGCCGAGCCGGCTCGAGCTGACCTACCTGCGCAGCGCCGACGACCTCGCGGTGATGCTCGCCGAGGGCCGGTTCCCCGTGATCGGGCCGGACGAGCAGGTCGAGGGGTCGCCTCGGGTCGGCGACGGGCTGGTCCGGCTCGACGGGCGAGGCATCGTGACCTACGCCAGCCCCAACGCGCTCTCGGCGTACCGCAGGCTGGGCCTCGGCGCCGACCTCGTCGGGGAGCACCTCGGGGACGCGACCGCGGCGCTGGCCGGCCGCGAGGGGCCGGTGGACGAGGCGCTGTCGATGACCGTCAGCGGCTGGGCGGCCCGACGGACGGAGATCGAGTCGGCCGGCACGACGGTCCGGCTGCGGGTGATCCCGCTGACCCCCGGCGGTGTCCGGACTGCCGCGCTGGTCCTGTGCCGGGACGTGACCGAGGTCCGCCGGCGGGAGCGGGAGCTGGTCGGCAAGGACGTCACGATCCGGGAGATCCACCACCGGGTGAAGAACAACCTGCAGACGGTGGCGGCCCTGCTGCGGCTGCAGGGCCGGCGGCTCCACGACGAGGGGGACGAGGCGGCGAGGAAGGCGAGCCAGGCGCTGGAGGAGGCTGAACGCCGGGTCGGCTCGATCGCCCTGGTGCACGAGACGCTGTCGCGGACGCTCGACGACGGGGTCGCGTTCGACGAGGTCGCCGACCGGGTCTGCGCCAGCGCGGGGGAGGCGGCGACCAGCGGGCGGGCGGTGCACGTGGGCAGGGTGGGCGACTTCGGCGAGCTGCCGCCCGAGGTCGCCACCCCGCTGGCGCTCGTCCTGGCCGAGCTGGTGCAGAACGCGGTGGAGCACGGGCTGGGCGATGCCGGCGGGTCGGTCGAGGTGCGCGTGGGTCGGACCGATGACGCGCTGCGGGTCAGCGTCGTGGACGACGGGGCGGGCCTGCCGGAGTCCTTCGACCCGGCCCGGACCGACGGCCTGGGCCTGCAGATCGTACGGACGCTGGTCGAGGGCGAGCTCGGCGGCAGCCTGGCGATGCGGTCCCGGGACCCGGGGGTCGAGGTCTGCCTGCGGCTGCGGATAGGGCCGGGGGCGGGGTGACGGACCCGTCACCTCAGCAGTACGGGACCCCGGCCGGAGCCGGGGTCCCGTACTGCTGAGGTGGTCGTCGGGTCAGGCGGTGCGGGCGCGGTTGCGGGCGGTACGGCGCTTGAGCGCCCGCCGCTCGTCCTCGCTGAGCCCACCCCAGACCCCGGAGTCCTGTCCGGACTCCAGGGCCCACTGCAGGCAGCTATCGGTCACGGCGCAGCGACGGCAGACCGCCTTGGCCTCCTCGATCTGCAACAGGGCAGGGCCCGTGTTGCCGATCGGGAAGAACAGCTCGGGGTCTTCGTCACGGCAGGCTGCGCGGTGGCGCCAGTCCATGCGCGTCACTCCTCGTTCGGTGGGGCTTGGGACGGATGGTGCTTGTGAAGCTGTTCACGAGCGGCCTCGCGCACCTCGCGGCCTCATCGGCCTCCGTCTGCTTCGGTGGGTCGGTCCGGGCGGTGCATACCCAGCAGGGCACGCTCCTGAACACCTGACTTCACCCTGGCAAACGAAGCGGGGGGAGACAAGCCCTTGAGTGCCCTTTTTCCGCCGGTGGGTGTCGTGTTCGTCACAGATCGGCACCTTCGGGGGCCCAGAACCGGCCGAAACCGGAGCGACCGTGCCCGGATCGCGCCGGAGGGCGGTGGAACCCCGTCCGCTCAGCGCACCACGCGCAGCGCGGCGGGAACCGCCCGGAAGACGACCTGGGTCCGGTCGCCCAACGGCTCGCCGTCGACCTGCAGGGCCGTGGGCCGGTCGGCACGGACGGTGACCTGGTCGAGGTCGTGCAGCGAGAGCACCTGACGGCCGCGGGGGGTGCGCCCGGAGGGCTGTAGCAGCTGTCGGACCTGGCGGAGGGTCGCGACGGTCCGCAGGTTGCGCAGGCCGTAGACATCCAGCCCGGTGTCGAAAGAGGCCCCCGGCGTGGGCTGGACCGGTCGGTCGCCCCAATAGGTCCACGGCGCGGCGTTGGAGACGATCACCAGGTGCGTGGGGTCCTCGGCCGGGCGCCCGTCGGCCTCCACGCGGAGGGCCGGGTGGCGGCGGTCGGTGCCGGTGAAGAAATGGCGGACAGCTGCCCGGACGTAGGCGCCGTTACCGATCGTCGCCCCGCGGCGGCGCCGGGCGTCCACTGCGGCGACCACCTCGGCGTCGAGGCCCATGCCCGAGGAGAAGGTGAACCACCGGTCGTCGGCCATGGCCAGCCCGACGGCCCGCCGCCGACCCTCCCGCAGCGCGTCCAGCAGCGCCCCGGTGGCCTCCACCGGGTCTCGGGGCAGGTCGAGGGCGCGGGCGAACACGTTGGTGCCGCCCCCCGGCACGACAGCCAGGTCGGGCACCGCAGGGTGGGGTCCCTCCGCGAGCAGGCCGTTGACCGCTTCGTTGACGGTGCCGTCGCCGCCGAGCACCACCAGGAGGTCGAGGCCGTCGACGCGGGCCTGACGGGCGAGCTCGGCCGCGTGACCGCGTCGTTCGGTGTGCACGACCTCGAGCTTCAGGTCGCTGTCGAGGGCGGCCGTGAGCACCTCACGGGTCCGCCTGGACGTCGTGGTCGCACTGGGGTTCACGACCAGCAGCGCCCTCATGGCCGGGAAGTTTACCGCCCGGATAGGGTCCGGAGCCGTGGTTCGCCGCCCGTTGGCCCTGCTCGCCGTCGCCGGCCTCGTCGGCCTCCAGGGGCTGGGCCTGGTCGGTGTCGCGGTCTTCTACCTGGTGGAGCTGGCGGTGGCGACCACGTCCGACGTGGCGGTGGCGGTGGTGACCGCAGCCCTCGCCCTCGCCGCGGGTGCCGGCCTGCTGCTGGTGGCCCGCGGGCTGCTGCGGGGGCGTCGCTGGGCCCGCTCGCCGGCCGTGGTCACCGACGCGCTGATCATCCCGGTGGCGGTGGACCTGCTGCGCGGCGGCCGGTGGTACGTCGGGGCGCCGCTCCTGCTGTGGGCACTGGCCGTCGTGGTGCTGCTGTTCTCGCGCCCGGTCTCGGCCGCCCTCGACGACTGAGTCGGCCGCGGGCGGCGGTCACTCCTGTACGAGCAGCCCTTCGCGCAGCCTGGCAAGGGTGCGGGCCAGCAGCCGGGACACGTGCATCTGTGAGATGCCGATCTCTGCCGCGATCTCGGACTGCGTCATGTTCTTGAAGAACCGCAGCATGAGGATCTTCTTCTCCCGCTGAGGCAGCCGCTCGAGCATGGGCTTGAGGGACTCGCGGTACTCCACACCCTCGAGCGACTCGTCCTCGACGCCGAGCGTCTCGGACACCGGCATGGGCTCGTCGCCGCTGCCCGAGTCGCCGGCGTCCAGCGAGAGCGTGCTGTAGGCGTTCGCGGACTCCAGGCCCTCCAGCACGTCCTCTTCGCTGATCTTGAGCTGGGCGGCCAGCTCGGAGACCGTCGGCGCGCGGCCCTGTTTCTGGGAGAGCTCGCTGGTCGCCGACGCCAGGGACAGGCGTAGCTCCTGCAGCCGCCGCGGGACGCGGACGGCCCAGCCCTTGTCGCGGAAGTGCCGCTTGATCTCGCCGACGATGGTCGGTGTGGCGTAGGTGGAGAACTCGACCCCGCGCTCGAGGTCGAACCGGTCGACGGACTTGATCAGCCCGATGGTGGCCACCTGCACAAGGTCGTCGTAGGGCTCGCCGCGGTTGCGGAAGCGGCGCGCCAGGTGCTCGACCAAGGGCAGGTGCTGCTCGACAAGGGCGTCGCGCGCCCTGGCACGGCGCGGGTCGTCCTCGTCGACGGACTGCAGCTCGACGAACAGCGCGCGGGTCCGCTCACGGTCGACGGACAGGCGCGAGCCGGAAGCCGCGGCGTGGGGTTCCGAGGGCTCTGGAGTCGTGCCCGGTTCGGCCTGCTGTGTCACGCGGGGCCCGCCATGCTCCGACGCTTGCGCAGCCGGATCCAGACCTGCCTGTCGTCGTCGTTCCCGGTGTCGACCTCCCCGGCCAGCGCGCTGAGCACCGTCCAGGAGAAGGTGTCCCGCTCCGGCAGCTGGCCGCGGGTGGTCGGGATGGTCACCGTGACCTCGAGGGTGTCGGGGGTCAGGTGGAACCGGCAGGACAGCTGGGCCGTCTCGACGGCGTGCGGGAGCAGCATCGCGCAGGCCTCGTCCACGGCGATGCGCAGGTCCTCGATCTCGTCGAGGGTGAAGTCGAGCCGGGCCGCCAGCCCCGCGGTGGCGGTCCGCAGCACCGACAGGTAGGCGGAGTCGGCCGGCAGCCTGATCTGGACCGCGTCCTCGATGGGCGCAGCACCGGCGTCGGGGTAGCCCGAGCTTGTCATGACGTCCTCGCTCATCGCGGTGCCTCCAGGGTCCTGTACACGGCCCGCCGCTCGGTTGCTGCTGCGACCAGCCGAAACGCTACAACGGCGCGGCGCCCCGTCGTACCGGGAGCCCGGTCTCGTCCCATGGTGCCCCACCCCGGCGGCTCGGTCCTTGAGCCGGGCGGGCGATCTGCCGAAAACACGACCGACGAGCCAGTTCCGAACGGAGCCGAGCATGGCGCAGTCCCGCACAGCGGCCGCAGCGGCCGGCGCCGCTGTGGTGCTGCTCGGGTTCGTCGGGTTCCTCGGGCTCGTCGACGCCTCCGAGCACACGGTGCTGGTGGTCAACAACCTGTTGCAGACGGTGAGCGCCGTCGGGGCCGGTCTGGTGTGCGCCGCCGTGGCGTGGCGCTCGGAGACCGCCCACCGTCCCGGCTGGGCGGCGATGGCCGTCGCCCTGGTCGGGTGGGGGCTCGGTCAGGCCTACTGGAGCTGGAGCGAGATCGTCGCGGAGCGCGCGACCCCGTTCCCGTCGCCCGCGGACGTCGGCTTCCTGATCTTCCCGGCGGCCGCGGCCGTGGCCGTCGGGCGCTTCCAGAAGGGGGCCTGGCGGGGCCGTTCACAGCTGCGTACGGTCTCCGACGGTCTCCTCGTGTCCACGTCGCTGTTCATCATCAGCTGGGTGGTGGTCCTCGACTCGGTCTATGCGGCCGGCGGCGACAGCCGCCTGGCCTTCGGTGTGGCGCTCGCCTACCCGATCGGTGACCTCGTCGTGGTCACGCTGGTGTTCCGCCTGCTCGCCCAGCGCAGCTCCGGCCGGCTGTCGATGGGCCTGCTCTCCGCCGGTCTGCTCGCGATGGGCGTCGCCGACAGCGGGTTCGCCTACCTCTCCACGGCCGGCACCTACTCGACCGGCAGCGTCATCGACGTCGGCTGGGTGGCGGCCTTCCTGCTCTGCGCGGTGGCCGCCGTCGCCGACAGCGCGGACGACACCGACGGGCGCGAGGTCGAGGCCGGCGTCTCGCGGCTGGGACTCTTCCTGCCGCTGCTGCCCTTCTGCCTGGGCATCATCATGGTCGCCGTCGCCGCGTGGCGGGTGGAGCTCGACCGCACGCTGGTGGTCGCCGGCGCCCTGCTCGTGGTGCTGATCGTCCTGCGGCAGCTGCTGGTGCTCACCGAGAACCACCACTTGGTGGCGACGGTGCGCCATCGGGAGGAGCAGCTGCGCCACCAGGCGTTCCACGATCCGCTGACCGGCCTCGCGAACCGGCTGCTGTTCCGCGACCGGGTGGAGCACGCGACCGCGTTGCGCCAGCGGGACCGGCGCGACCTCACCGTGCTCTACCTCGACCTGGACGACTTCAAGGTGGTCAACGACCGCTGGGGACACGCCACGGGTGACGCCCTGCTCGTGGACGTGGCGGAGCGGCTGCGCGCCTGCCTCCGCCAGGGCGACACGGTGGCGCGCCTCGGTGGTGACGAGTTCGCGGTCCTGCTCGAGGACGACTCCGACGGGGCCGAACAGCTCGCCTGCCGGGTCATCGACGCCATGGAGATGCCCTTCCAGCTCGGCTCCCAACGCCTGCGGGTCACCGGCAGCGTCGGCGTGGCAACCCTGCCGACGACCGGTGACGTAGAGACGGTGCCGATGCGGCTGCTGCAGTGTGCCGACGTTGCGATGTACGCCGCCAAGCGCGGTTCGAAGGGCTCGTACGTCGTGTACGGCGACGGCATGCGGATGGAGGACGCCGACGTCCCCCACCAGTCGCAGGGCGCCGAGGTTCCGGCCGGCTGACACGCGGTCAGGAGCCGGGCGCACGGGCGAGCCGCTCGAGGGGCTCGCCGGTCAGGCGGTAGACCGTCCAGTCGTCCATCGGCTCCGCGCCGAGCGTCCGGTAGAAGCCGATGGCCGGCTCGTTCCAGTCGAGCACCCACCACTCGAGCCGGGCGTAGCCCCGCTCCACGCAGATGCGGGCCAGCTCGGCGAGCAGCGCCCGGCCCGCTCCACGACCGCGCAGGGCGGGACGGACGTAGAGGTCCTCGAGGTAGACGCCGTGCCGGCCCAGCCAGGTCGAGAAGTTGAGGAACCACAAGGCGAAGCCGGCCGGCTCCCCGTCGTACTCGACGACGTGGCAGAACGCCGCGGGACGCTCGCCGAACAACGCCGCGTGCAGCGACTCCCCGGTCGCCCGCACCTCGCGCAGCGAGCGCTCGTAGTCGGCCAACTCGCGGACCAGGTCGAGGATCACCGGCACGTCGCCGGGGCGGGCCGGGCGTACGACGTGGGGAGCGGGCGCTGCGGATGCGGTCATGACAGCCGATCCAACCCGACGGTCGGCCCGGTCCGCGACCGCCCGGGGAGGCAAAGGTCGTGCCTGGGCCATCGGAAGGCCGCCCAGGCATGTGGTTATCCTCGCAGCTGACGGAGAGGGGCTCGGTGCGTCGGACGCTGCAGGAGATCGACGAGGAGCTGGTCGAGCAGATGCGCGATCACGCCACGGCCTACGCCGCGTCGACGCCGATCAGGCGCGTGGCGGTCGTTGCCAACGCGCCCCTCGAGTCGAGTGTCGAGCGGCGCGACCTCATCGACACGTCCGATCTCGTCGTCCGGTGCAACTCCCTGGCCCTCGACCGTCACGACGGCCCGCCCTGCGTCGGCACCCGGACGAACGTGGTGGTCGCTGCCCGCACCACCCGTCCGACGCCGGCGTTCCTGCAGGACTACCGCAACCGCGCCTACTTCGTGGTCGACGTGTGGAAGATCGCAGTTCCGGACCCACCGGGCCAGCCGTCGCACTGGCCTTCGGACCTGGGTGCGTGGCCGATGTCCAACCGCGTCTTCGGCATGCCGCTGAAGTACCTGCTCCGGCCCCCGAGCGGGGGATTCGGCGTGGTCCCGACGACGGGGACCCTGGCGGTCTACCTCGCCTACCGGCTGTTCCCGGAGGCCGACATCGTGCTCACCGGCTACTCGTTCCTGAATGACCGGGAGCAGCAGCACTGGGGCTACCACTGGGAAGGACTGCGGCAGTCGCCGGTCCACTCCGCACACAAGCTGGACCGTGAGGCCGCCTACCTGCAGGGTCTCGTCGACCGCGGAGAGGTCAGGTACGTCGCGTGACCCGAAAACCGTCTGACCTGGCAAGGCGCCTGCTGAGGTCGAGGAGGCTGGAGGCGCTGGACCGACGGCTCGCGAACACCGAGGAGCGGCTCACGCGCCAGAGCGAGCGGCTCAAGCGCTATGACGAGCGGCTCAAGCGACAGGGCGAGCGGCTCAAAGGCCAGGGCGAGCGGCTCAAGGGCCACGGCGAGCAGCTGCGTGAGCACCGGGAGGTGCTGAAGGACGTCCGCCGGGCGGCCACCAGTGCCCACAACCTCTTCGAGATCCTCGCCAGTCAGGTCGGCGGGATCGAGGAGCGGCTGCAGAGCCTGACCGAGAAGGTCGAGCTGGACCGCTACGACGCGACCGACGAGGAGACGGCGGAGGCTCGCAGCCTGGTCGAAGCCATCCGGGAGGAGCACCGCCGCATCCGGGTCAGGTTCGGGGTCGTGGCGCGCTACGAGGAGCGGTTGCGCAGGCTCGAGTCCGCACTGGCCGAGGAGATGGCTGCTGCGGCGGAGCTCGCCCGCGAGGCCGCGAGGAACGGCGCGGTCGCACGTGCCGTGACCCATGGTGCTGTCGACATCTCCGAGGACCCGACGGAAGAGGCCCGGCCGACGCGCCGCGAGGAGACACCTCCCGCGACCCCGGGCCCCTGACGAGGCGGCCTCGGGCCCAGGACTACCCCAGCTCCTTCTGCTCCGCCTCGGCGTTGAGTGCGACGAGCTCCTGGTGGGTGTCGAGCACCTCGATGACGCCGGCGCAGTCGAGCGCCGCTGCGCCGTGCTCCTCGAGAAGCCGACGGATCAGTTCGAGATCCTCGGCAGTGTCGAGCGTCACTCGATAGTGCGAGCGGTCGACCGGCCAGCGGTGCGCCACCAGGTGGGCGAGCCGGTGGGAGCCGGTGTAGAGCCACGGCGTGACGTGCTCGCGGTCGCTCGAGGTCGTGGCCTCGCGGTCGGCACGGTGCAGGGCGGACGCGCCGAAGACCTCGAAGTCGAAGCCTCGCGGGAAGGTCCGCTCGAGCGTGTTGGAGAGGTAGACGTCGTCGCCGTGCCGCGTCCGGAGCCGCAGGAAACGTGCGACCCCCTCGGCGACGACGCCGCCGTCGATGAGCGGGCAGTCCGAGGTGACCCGCACCACCACGTCGAGCTCGTTCTCGCGGGCGCAGCCCGCGTAGCGGGACAGCACATCCTCCGCGCTGCCGCGGAAGACAGGGACGCCGCGGCTCTCCGCGAGGTCTGCTACCCGGTCGTCGTCGGGCCCGTCGGTGGTGGCGAGGTAGACGTCCAGCCCGGCAGCCGTGAGCCGGTCGAGGTGGTGGTCGAGCATCGTGCGCCCGGCCGCCTCGATCAGCACCTTGCCGGGCAGGCGGGTGCTGCCCATTCGGGCCTGGGTGACGACGCCGACGCGGGTCACGTCAGCGCAGGATCGTTGTCAGCGTCTCGACGACCCGGTCGACCTGGTCGTCGGTGAGACCGGGGAACATCGGCAGGGACAGCTCCTGCTCGTAGAAGGCTTCCGCGTTGGGGCACATGCCGCGGCGGTAGCCGAGCTCGGCGTAGACGGGATGCCAGTAGACCGGAAGGTAGTTGACCTGCACCCCGATGCCGGACTCGCGCATCCGCTCGAACACGTCGCGGCGGCGGCCGTCGAGGACGCGCACGGGGTAGAGGTGCCACACGGCCGCGGCCCCCTGCAGCTGTGGCGGCGTTCGCAGCCCCGCGACGCCGGCGAACGCCTCGTCGTACCGCGCCTTGATCTCGGCGCGTCGCCGGGCGAACGCCGGCAGCCGGCGGAGCTGGCTCAGTCCCAGTGCGCACCCGACGTCGGTGAGCCGGTAGTTGAGGCCGAACGCGTGCACCTCCTGGTGCCACGGCCCCTGGTCCTCGAGGTGGAAGCGGCTGGAGTCGCGGACCAGGCCGATGTTGTGGAACTCGCGCGCCCGCCGGACCACTGCGGCGTCCTTCGCCGTGACCGCTCCGCCCTCGGCGGTGGTCAGGTTCTTGGTCGGGAAGAACGAGAACGTGGTGATGTCAGCGAGGTCGCCCACCGGGCGATGGTCCAGCGTCCCCCCGATGGAGTGCGCCGCATCGGCGAGGGTCAGCGCGCCGACCCGGTCCGCGATCGCCTGCAAGCGCGGGTAGTCGCACGGATGTCCCGCGTAGTCGACGGCCGCGACGACCCGGGTCCGGTCTCCGACGAGCGCGCCGACCGCTGCGGGATCGATCAGGCCGCTCTCGGGGTCGACGTCGGCGAACCGGACGGTCGCACCCAGGACCGACGCACAGCTCGCTGTGGAAACGAACGTCATCGGCGTGGTGACCACTTCGTCCCCGGGCTCGAGCCCGGCCGCGGTGTAGGCGATGTGCAGGGCCGCCGTGCCGGACGTGCAGCTGACCACCTGGTGCCCGCCGCAGGCCTGCGAGACCGCGGCCTCGAACGCATCGACGGTGGGGCCGGTGGTGAGCCAGTCGCCGCGCAGCACCGAGGCGACCGCCTCGACGTCCTCCTCAGAGACCGACTGCCGGCCGTAGGGGATCAGGGAGACCACCTCAGATCCCGGACGCGACGATCTCCGCGATCTTCTCGCGGGTGAACCACTGGTCGTTGCTGTCGGAACGGTAGGAGAAGCCCTCTTCCACCGGGACACCGTCCTCGGGCGGGGTCCAGCCCCACGAGCCGAGGTCCGGCTGGACCACGAACCGGTCCACGATCCGCAGCGCCCGGCGGCCCTCGTCCGGCGAGATCATCTCTTCGTGGAGCTTCTCCCCCGCGCGCAGCCCGACGTCGTGCATCCTCGCGCCGGGCGCGACAGCCTGGGCGAGATCGGTGATCTTCATGGACGGGATCCGTGGAACGTAGAGCTCACCACCGGACATCAGGTCGAACGAGTCGATCACGAACTGAACAGCCTGCGGCAGCGTGATGAAGAACCGCGTGCAGCGCAGGTCGGTGATGGGCAGCGACTCCCCGGCCTCCGCCAGCCTGCGGAAGAAGGGGATCACCGAGCCCCGGCTGCCCATCACGTTGCCGTACCGCACGACGCTGAACCGGGTGTCGTACGACGCGGCGTAGTGGTTGCCGCTGATGAACAGCTTGTCGGCGGTCAGCTTGGTGGCGCCGTACAGGTTGATCGGGCTCGACGCCTTGTCGGTGGAGAGGGCGACGACGCGCTTCACGCCTGCGTCGATGCAGGCCTCGATGACGTTCTGCGACCCCATGACGTTCGTCTGGACGAACTCGAACGGGTTGTACTCGCCGGTGTCCACCTGCTTGAGGGCGGCGGCGTGCACGACGTAGTCGACGTCGTGCAGTGCTCGGAACAGCCGCCGTTCGTCGCGAACGTCTCCGATGAACCACCGCAGCCGCTTGTCGTCGTCGAGGAGCTGGCGGAGCTCGTACTGCTTGAGCTCGTCGCGTGAGAAGACCACCAGCCGTCTGGGGTCGACGTGGTCGAGGACGTACCTGACGAAGCTCTTGCCGAAGGAGCCGGTCCCTCCTGTCACCAGGATGCTGGATCCCTGCAGAACGGACACGCGCCGTATCGTAGGGCCTCGCCCGGCTGCCGCGATCCTGCTATGAGGAGGACCGTCCCTCAGGTGCGCATCCTGATCCACTGCCACGGTGGTCCGGCCATCGGGGTGGGGCACGTGTTCCGGGCGGCGTCGCTTGCCGAATCCGCTGTGCGCAGGGGTCACCACGTCGACTTCTCGGGCACGTTCACGGGCTCGCTCGTAACCGACCGGCTTCGCGCAGACGGGGTCGAGGTGGTAGGTGACCCCCAGCTCACGGCGTACGACGTCGTCCACGTGGACACCTATCGGCCGGACGGCGACGACCTGGCCGCGCGTGCCGAGGGCGTGGCCCTGCTGAGCAACATCGAGGACGGTGAGTTCGGCCGCCGCCCGGCCGACCTCGTGATCGACCCGAACCTGGGAGCAGAAGGTACCCGTCGAGACGTCGGCCCGGTGCTGCTGCGCGGCTCGCGATGGGCGCCCCTGCGGCGCGCCGTGGCTGCGATGGCCGGGCAGGCGAAGATCAGGGACGAGGCGCGCCGGGTGCTGGTGGTCATGGGTGGCACCGACGTCCACGGAGTGACCGGTGAGGTGCTCGAGGTTCTGGCTGCCACGGGTCGCGACCTCGCGGTCACCGCGATCGCCCAGCCGGCCGGCCGCGAGGAGCTGGAGCGGAAGGTCGCCGGACTCGACCTCGGCGTCGACCTGGTCCTGCCCCGACCCGACCTGCCGGACCTGATGCTCGACCAGGACCTGGTGGTGAGTGCTGCGGGCACATCGGTATGGGAGCTGTGCTGCCTCGGGGTGCCCGCCGCCCTGGTGTGCATCAGCGACAACCAGCGTGCCGGCTACGCGCGGATGCTCGAGCACGGCGCGGCCGTGGGACTCGGCTCCGCGACTCCCGGCCTCGACCACGAGGCGGCTGTGGCGACGCTGCGCGGTGTCCTGGGCGACGCCGGGCTGCGCGACCGGGTCTCCAGGACCGCGGTGCGGCTGGTGGACGGGCGTGGTGCCTGGCGGGTCGTCCGCAGCTGGGAGCAGCTCACCGGATGGGGCGGGAGCCGCCAGGTCACGGTGCGCCTGCAGGTGCGACCGGTCACCGAGGTGGACGCCGAGACGCTGTTGCGCTGGCGGAATGACCCGGTGACCCGGGCGGTGTCCCGCAACACCGGTGAGGTCCGCATCGACCAGCACCGGGACTGGCTTGCGCACACCCTGGCCGACCCTGACCGGCATCTGCTCGTGGCCACCGACGACGCCGGCGACGTCGGCAGCGTGCGCTGGGACCGCGTGAACGAGGGCGAGTGGGAGGTCTCCATCACGGTCGCACCCGAGCGTCGTGGCCGGTCTCTGGCCGGGCCGCTCCTGCGCTCGGGGGAGGACTGGCTCGCGGAGAGCGAGCCGGCGACGCACACCATGCTCGCGACGGTGCACGAGGACAACGTGCCGTCGCTGAGGCTGTTCGACTCGTGCGGCTACCTGCCGGACCTGCCACCGGATGAGGACGGGTTCCTGCGCCTGGTGCGGCAGCGGGTGCCGACCGGCTAGACGAGATCCCAGGCCAGCGGGGTGCCACGGCTGACATCGCGGCTGAACCGGCGGCCCAGCACTGTGGACAGCTCGTCCGGCGGCAGCCCGCCCGCCGGGCGGATCGAGCGTACGTTCTGCTCGGTCACCTCGTCGCCGGCGCGCACGTGCTCGACGACGTACAGCGAGCGCCGCAGTCGCAGCACCGACTGCTCTGACTCGGTCGGGCCGATGCGCCGCGGGCTGCGCGCAGCCAGCCACGCCGCCTCGGTCTCCGCCCGCAGCGACGCGAGCTCGACCGGCTCGAGCGAGAAGGCCGAGTCGACGCCACCGTCCTTGCGGTCGAGGGTGACGTGCTTCTCCACGCAGACCGCACCGAGCGCGACCGCAGCGACCGCGACGCCGAGGCCCAGGGTGTGGTCGGAGAGGCCCACCGGCACGCCGAACGCGTCGGCGAGCAGGCCGATGTTCTGCAGTCGGGCCTCGGCCGGGTCAGCGGGATAGGACGCGGTGCATGCCAGCAGCACGAGCTGCGTGCACCCGGCCCCCGCGGCCGCCTCGACGGCCGCCGCGATCTCTCGCAGCGACGCCATGCCGGTGGACATCACGATCGGCTTGCCGGTGCGGGCGACCTGACGGATCAGCGGGAGGTCGACGATCTCCGCGCTCGCCGTCTTGTAGAGCTCGGGCTGAAGCTCCTCGAGGAACTCCACCGCGGTGGGGTCGAACGGGCTGGAGAACGGCACCAGCCCCCGCTCCCGAGCCCGCTCGAAGATGGGCTTGTGCCACTCCCACGGGGTGTGCGCCTCCTCGTAGAGCTGGTGCAGGGTGCGCCCTCCCCAGAGCCCGTGCTCCTCCTCGACGCGGAACTGCGGCCCGTCGGCGTCGATCGTGATCGTGTCGGCGGTGTAGGTCTGGATCTTGATCGCCTGGGCCCCGCTGTCGGCGACCGCGTCGACGATGGCGAGCGCGCGGTCGAGGTCACCGTTGTGGTTTCCCGACATCTCGGCGATCACGAAGGGCGGGTGCTCGCGTCCTATCGCATGCGACCCGGCAGGGACCTCAGAGCTGAACGCCATGGGCCGAGCCTACGGCGCACACCGGGTTTGGCCTGCTGCGACCGCAAGTTCCTGGAGCGGAGCACGGCGAGCTCGCCGGCGCTGCGAAGGTGCGGCGGGCCGTAGGTGCGGACCAGGTCGTATCCGTGGCCGTCGAACATGTCGACGATGTCGGCCGACGTCACCTGCTCGATGACGCCGATCCCTCCGTCGTCGGCCCTGCGCTTGCCCTTGCGGGAGTTGAGCGAGACCACGTAGGAGACGTCCTTCTCGGCGACCTTGGCGACGTAGTTGGCGACCACGTGGGGTTCCATCTCCTGGAACGAGAACGCATTCATGAAGACGTCGAACGGGCCGTCCACGTCCTCGATCCGCCAGGCGGGGAGCACGGCCGACCGGTCCGGCCCGACCCGTCCGGACCAGTCATCGTCGTACACGTCGATCCGGTCGCCGAACAGCTCGCGCAGGTAGTACGACGCGACGGTCATCAACGGCGGGATGTCGAGGTCGACGTAGCGGACGTCCGGGGACCGGCGCATCAGGATCTCGCCGAGCACCCCGAAGCCGCCCCCGATCTCCAGCACCGAGCGCGGCGGCCGGTCGACATGTCGGGACAGGGCGGCCATGCAGAGCAGGTAGTTCAGGTACGGCTTGGTCCAGCCGCGTCGGTCGCGGGCGAGGTGGAAGTGCTGCGGCGGCTCGCCGATGCGCGCCTCGCCGTGAGCGATGACCCGGAACGGCCAGCGCCTCCGATCCCACATGATGCGCGCCACCTCGAGGTCGCGGCGTGCTTCGGCGCCGCCGCTGAGCGCCTCGCGCAGCCATGCCTCGCGCACGTCCGGCTGCACGGCGACGGCGCGCTCGACGGCGGCGGCCGCCGTCTCCGGGCGGACGTTGGCTCCATAGGTCGGGTAGAACCAGAAGGCTGCGGACGGCCACGACTTGAACTGCGACAGACCCATCTCGTCCATGTCGCTGAGCAGCTGGCGCAGCCCGGGCTGCCAGAAGTTCGTCGGGCGGTACAGCGGGTCCACGCCGTCGATCTCGTCGAGGCATCGTTTGGTGAGCGCATCCCAGGTCGACACCGAGTCATCCTAGGCGGGGGTCGTGGACGTTCCCTTCCGCCGTGCTGGCCCTGGGCGGCTGAACCGCCGTATCGTCCGGCGGGTGGCGCACCCGCGGATGTACCGGGACGACGACCCCTACCTGGCCGACCTGCGCAAGGTCTGCCTCGCCTTCCCCGAGTCGGCGGAGGTGGAGGCGTGGGGCCGGCCGACGTTCCGGGCCGGGAAGAAGATGTTCGCGGTCTTCGAGGGCAACGACGACCACCCGTACGCCGTGGTGTTCAAGCCGTCCGCCGAGGACCGGCCGGCGCTGATTGACGACGACCGGTTCTACGTGCCGGCCTACTACGGGCCGAGCGGCTGGCTGGCTCTGGACCTTACCGCCGCGGACGTGGACTGGACCGAGGTCACCGAGCTGATGGACGCCTCCTACCGCCAGGTCGCCCTGAAGCGGATGCTGGCTGCCCTGGGCGAGACCTGACGGCTCGCGTGAGTCAGCGGCGGATCCGCCGCGCGAGGGCCCGGGAGACGAGTGTGAGCGCCTTGGGAACGGCGCTCAGAGGGCGGTCGGCCGCCTCCGCCAGCGCCGAGCCGATCCGGTACCTCCTGGAGCCACGCAGCCGCCGTACCTCGGCCTGGAGCGCGGCGAGCCGGCGACCACCGTCGGACTCGGTCTCGAGCGCCCAGGTCCGCAGCTCGCGCCGCAGCCCGGGATCCTCCGGGTTCAGGCGTCGCAGCAGCTCGACGGTCAGCAGCATGCCGTCGACGGCACCCAGCTGAGCGGCGAAGCGAGCCCAGTCGAGGGCGGACTCGGTGTCGACCTCGCCCAGGTGACCACTGAGCAGCACCTTCGCTGCCCGGAGGCACGCCTGGGGGTCGCCGTCCCCCGCCCGTTCGGTGAGCAGGGTGAACGCCTCCTCCGAGGCGACGTCCTGCGGTTGCCATGTCGTCGGGTTGAGCTCCGCCAGCTTGGCCCGTCGTTCGAAGTACCGACGACGGACGTACTCGCTGGACGTGGCCGGGTCGATCTTGGACTCGGATGCCAGGGGGACGTCGAGCTCGTAGTCGAACGCGCGCAGGTACTTGTCGAAGAGGCCGTTGAAGTAGCTGAGGTCGTCGTCCCGGAACCAGTGCGTGAACTCGCCATGGGACTGGGACCGGGTGATGTGCCCGATCCAGCCGCTGTCGAGGGCGGCGGTGTTGACGACGTCGAACCCGAGGAACTTCGACAGGTCGTCCAGGTCACCCTGGACGAACCGCTCATAGCGCATGACGTGCACGGCGCCCGAGTCGAGGAGCTCGCGCTGGCGGTCCATGATCGGGGCCATGCCCGGGAACGGCCGGCGACCGATGCCGAGACGCTGGGCGAGTGCGAAGAGGCCGCGCACCGAGTGGGAGGACGGATCTGCCTCCTTCTCCTGCAGCGCGGCGATGAAGCGCTGGACGGAGGACTCCTTGGCCCGCTGGATGGCCCGCACTGTCAGGGGCCGGAACAGCAGAGCGCTGATCACGACGTCGCGAGGGTCACGGACCGTCATCACTCGTCGGTCGAACACGCCGAGGTCCGGGACCACCTGGTCGAGCTTGTCCATCGTGGTCTTCGCCATCACCGGGACGGACGGTGCGTAGCGGTGAAGGTTGTCGATCAGGTCGGGCGAGGGCGGCTCGAAGAGCGTTCGTGCTCGGATCCCGGCGTCACTCAGGCCCCGCTTGACCGCGGAGTAGAGCCCGGTCGTCCCGGTCTTCGAGGGGCCCAGGATGAGGATGTGCCCGGGATCCTGGGTCAGTCGGCTTGTGGTCACGCGTCAGCTCCGGCGGTGTTGGTCAGTGCTCCGGCAGCCACGCGCCACCGGTCCGATCGATCGCGCACAGCTCCGAGCCGAGCGTGCCCCGGTCGACCGCGATCAGGTCCTTGCCGTCATAGCGGTATGCGTAGTCGTGCTTTCGCAGCAAGGAGAAGCAGGCCAGCCGTTCGTCCAGCGGCAGGCAGAACATCTCCAGGTTGACTACGAGGGGACGGTACCGCGCGAGGTCGAACGATCTCAGTACCTGGTAGTCGTAGCCCTCTGTGTCGATCTGGAGGATGTCAACAGCGCTGATGTCGTGCTGGGCGAACAGCGTCGAGAACGAGACGCACTGGACGTCCACGACCTTGAGGTCCTGGCTCTTGGCCAGAATGTTCCGGTCAGGCAGGAGGGACGCCAGCGTCGTGTCCGAGTCCGCCGGCAGGTACATGGACCGGATCCCGTCCTCGGCGTCGACCGCCACGTTGGCGAGCCGCACTCGGGGGTGGTCGGCATAGGTGACGCCCAGGCGCTGGAACGCCTCCGGCATCGGTTCGACGCAGACGCCGGACCACTGGTGCTCCGTGACGAACTTGTGGATCGGGTCGCGGGAGCCCGCGCCGTCGTTGGCCCCCACCTGGACGAAGGAGACGTCGTCACCGGCCAGCTGCAGTCGCACAACCCAGTCGAGGGTGAGGCCGATGGCGGAGAACGCTCGCCGTTCCACCTCGTACCTCGGCCACGCCCAGTCCGGCATGAGGTCGATCGCGACCTTCGCGGCCGCCTCGATGTCCGCGACGTCGTAGGTGATGTCACGGACCCACCGCTTGATCTCGAAGGCCCGGTCGATCCGTGCCCGTGACTCGTCGAGGCGCCCCTCCATGAGGTTGGCGACGCCCAGCAGGTAGAGGGACTGCGCTGCGCGGGGGGTGTCTGCGACGCTTCGCTCCAGGACCGCGGACGCTGCGGCGTAGCGACCTTCCGCCATGAACTGTTCGGCCTGAACGTACGGTTCATCGATGGTCAATGGTTGCCTCTACCTGGATCTGGACGGGAACGGTGAACCGAGCCGGGCGCTGGCTACTGGGCCAGCTGGTGAACGACAGACGGTGGCGCGCTGCCGATGCTGGCGTGGGCCTGAGGGACAGCGGAGAGCTCTGCTGGAGCAGAGGCAGTCAGCTCGAACGGGCTGGGCAGCGGGAAGTAGTCCTCCAGGAACGTCCGCAGCCGGTCGGCCTGGTGGTCGGCGTTGACACCGGTGAGGTCGGTGTCGTTCAGGCACATCACGTCGTAGTCCCGCCGCCAGCGCAGCCTTTCCAGTCGCTTGGGGGTCGCCGGGTCGGAGTTGTCCGTGTAGGCGTAGCGAATCTCCCCGGGGACGGCACGACCGATCGAGTAGGCGAAGTAGTGGTGCAGCGACGAGGCGATCGAGATGTCGTCATGGCTGCGGAACCGGCTGCGGGCGGTCTGCGCGAACTGCTGCGGGAAGAGCCGCTCCATCTCGAAGAGCACGCTGCGCTGCTGCGTGTGGGGCACATGCTTCAGCTTCTGGGTGATCGTGCGGTCGAAGGCCGTCTCGATGAGCCGGCGGTTGTTCTTCGCCGCGCTCATCACAGGCTGGTCGTGGGCCTCCGGTGGGCCGAGATCGAGCTGGGCCTTGGACATGAAGAACTTCGAGAGCCCGTTGCCGTGGAAGAAGAGCTCGGCGGGGACGGCGCGTCCGAAGAACACGTCGTCGTTCAGGTAGAGGTAGTGCTCCGACAGTCCGTCGATGTGGTGCAGCCGGGACTCGATCGCGTGCGAGTTGAACGTCGGCAGGCAGTCGGTGCGGTCGAAGATCTCGCGGTGGCTCACCAGCCGGAGGCGAGGGTTGGACGTGTCGAGCCAGGTCGGAACCTGGTCGTCGGTGACCAGATAGATCGTCCGGACCCAGTCCGCGTACATGCTCAGCGACCTGAGGGAGTACTTGAGCTCGTCCCTGCTCAGGAATCGGGCGCTGTTCGCGGCCTGGTCGTTCAGGGGCCCCTTCCCGAGGAGCATCATGTGGCGTTCCTTCTTGGCCCGCCACCCGGGATCCTCCCCGTCGACCCACGTGTAGACGACGTCCACGGGAAAGGGCACCTCTGCGAGGGACGGCGTCGCGAAGGGCTCCACGGTCCTGTAGGGCCGCTCGCGGATCACCATCGTCGCCGCTACCCGATGCTCAGGGCGCAGGACGGACGAGGCGCGGTTTCTGCGGGGAGCATGGAGCGACCGATCGTCCCGCTCCTCCCAGAACTCGATGTCGCAGGCGTTCGCCAGGCCGTTCACAAGGCGCCCGCAGCCGGACGCGAAGATCTGACCCACTCGGATGTGGGGGGCCGCCGTCAGGTTCTCGACCGCCAGGTCGGCTGCCAGCACGTGCTGGGTGCGTCGCCGGCGCCGCGGGCGGGAGCTGACGTACACCGGCTGATCGCGCAGCTCGTCAGCGATCCTCGTCAGGAAGTGAACGCGCTCTGACGCGGCAACCGCGACGCAGTGCCGGAGGTGGGACCCGGTCCTGACGACGAAGTAGTCGATGCCGGAACGGTCGAGCAGGGCCGTGACGAGATCCAGGTGGGCCTGGCGGGCGTGCTCGACGGACAGGTGTTCGATCTCCCGGCAGAGCCACGACCGACGTCCCACCGACAGGAGCCTGACGTCCGGCAGGGCGAGGAGGCGCGGGTGCCGGCGACGGATCCGCGCAGCGGACAGCCGCAGAGCCGCACGACGGGCCAGCGACTGACGGTAGTACCTGGAGCGCAGGGCGCTGTCCAGGACCGAAGGGAGCACGGCGAGCAGCCGCCGGCGGACCGGCCGGGGGATCGAGTTCACCAGGCGCCTGTACACACACCACTCCACATCCCCCGCCGTGCGCACGCAGCGCTGGAGAGCAGTCTCGGACGAGAATCTTGCGTCGGCGACGCATGAGCCGATAAGGGCTGACCTGACCGTCGACGGTAGCAAATGTCCGCCGGAATGGCGCACTTTCGCCCACGCAGGTGGCCTAGTGCCCCTCCCGCCGTCCCCACTGATGTGCCCGGCCAGCGTGCCAAGGCGCTGGCCGCGCCGGCTGAGCCGCCAGCGCTCGCTGCTGGCTGGTGAGGCGGGCGGCCACCGGGGG